>JAJXSQ010000002.1 GCA_021784495.1 Myxococcales bacterium
CCCCGCGACATCGCCTCGCGCGCCGCGAAGGAGCAGTGCGACGAGGGGCGCGGCGTCGGCCCCGGCGGGCGCGGCGTGTACCTCGACTTCTCGGCGGCCATCCAGCGGCTCGGCGAGGACACCATCCGCGAGCGGTACGGCAACCTCTTCGAGATGTACGAGCGGATCACCGACGAGAACGCCTACAAGCGCCCCATGCGCATCTACCCGGCGCCCCACTACGCCATGGGCGGCCTGTGGGTGGACTACAACCTGCAGAGCAACGTCCCCGGCCTGTTCGTGCTCGGCGAGGCGAACTTCTCGGTCCACGGCGCGAACCGGCTCGGCGCCAGCGCCCTGATGCAGGGGCTCGCCGACGGCTACTTCGTCATCCCCTACACCATCGCCAACTACCTGGCCCAGACCAAGCCGGGCAAGGTGAAGGCCGACGCCGCCGAGTGCCAGGCCTCCATCGCCGCCGTGAAGGCCGAGCGCGAGAAGCTCCTCTCGATCAACGGCAAGCGGACGGTGACCGAGTTCATCCGCGAGCTCGGCACGCTCATGTGGAACAACGTGGGCATGGCCCGCAGCAAGGCGTCGCTGGAGGAGACGCTCCGGAGGATCCCCGCCATCCGCGAGGAGTTCTGGAAGGACGTCCAGGTGACCGGCGGCAACGGCGAGCTCAACCAGCAGCTCGAGAACGCCGGCCGCACCGCCGACTTCATCGAGTTCGCCGAGCTGCTCACCCGCGACGCCCTCCACCGCGAGGAGTCCTGCGGCGGGCACTTCCGCGTCGAGCACCAGTACCCGGACGGCGAGGCGAAGCGCGACGACGCCAACTTCACCTACTCGGCGGCCTGGGAGTTCAAGGGCATCGGCAAGGAGCCGGAGCTCCACAAGGAGCCCCTGAAGTTCGAGAACGTCCACCTCGCCGTGAGGAGCTACAAGTGATGAGCGCGCACGAGACGATGACCCTGAAGCTGATCGTGTGGCGGCAGGCGGGCCCGAACCAGCCCGGCCGCTTCGAGAACTACGAGGCCAAGAACATCACCCCGCACCACTCCTTCCTGGAGATGCTGGACGTGGTGAACGAGGACCTGATCAAGGAGGGGAAGGAGCCGATCGTCTTCGATCACGACTGCCGCGAGGGCATCTGCGGGATGTGCTCGGCGGTGGTGAACGGGGTGCCGCACGGCGGGCACGAGCGCACCACGCTCTGCCAGCTCCACATGCGGAAGTTCAAGGACGGCGACGTCATCTACCTCGAGCCCTGGCGCTCCCGCGCCTTCCCGATCCTCAAGGACCTGATCGTCGACCGGAGCGCCCTGGACCGGCTGATCCAGGCCGCCGGGTACGTCTCCTGCCACACCGGCGGCGTGCCGGACGGGAACGCCATCCTGGTCGGGAAGCCCGAGGCCGACTACGCGATGGACGCGGCCGAGTGCATCGGCTGCGGCGCGTGCGTGGCCGCCTGCCCGAACGGCGCGGCGATGCTCTTCGCCGGCGCCAAGGTCTCGCAGCTCGCCGAGCTGCCGCAGGGCCAGGTGGAGGCGCCGCACCGCGTCGCCGCCATGGTCCAGGCGATGGCCGACAACGGGTTCGGGAACTGCTCGAACCACTACGAGTGCGAGGCGGCCTGCCCCAAGGGGATCAAGGTGAAGTTCATCGCGCGCCTCAACCGGGAGTTCGCCAAGGCGCTGGTCAAGGAGAAGCTCGGCGCGCTCGCGCCGCACGCGGGCTAGCCGGCGCGGCGACAGGCCGTGGTCGGGGCGGGGCAGGGGCAGGCGCCCCTGCCCCGCGCCTCGTCGGGGCTTCGCGGAGGGCGAGAGGACGGAGGAGCGGTGGGCCTGGACCCGGAACTGACCGAGCGGATGCTGCGGCTGCTCGCCGCGCTCGAGCCGCTGCTCCCCCCGCCGCCCCGCGCCGTCGACTGGGCCACCTGCCGCGCCGCCAGCTGGCGGCGCGGCCTCCTCGGCGGCGCGCTCGAGCCGGCGGGCGCGCTCGAGCTCCTCGCCCTCGACGATCTCCTCGGGATCGAGCCGCAGAAGCGCGCCCTGGTGGAGAACACCCGGCAGTTCGTGGCCGGGCTCCCGGCCAACAACGCGCTGCTCTGGGGGACGCGCGGCACCGGGAAGTCGTCCCTGGTCCGGGCGCTGCTGGGCGCGCACGCCGAGCTCGGCCTGCGGCTCGTCCAGGTCGACAAGGACGACCTCGCCGGCCTGCCGTCCATCGTCGAGGCGCTGGCCGCGCAGCCGTACCGGTTCGTCGTCTTCGCCGACGACCTCTCCTTCGAGCCGGGGGACGCCAGCTACAAGGCGCTCAAGAGCGCCCTCGACGGCTCGGTCCACGCGCTGCCGGAGAACGTGCTCCTCTACGTGACCTCCAACCGGCGCCACCTCGTGCCGGAGTTCGAGAGCGACAACCGCGGCGCGATGATGGTGGAGGGGGAGATCCACCACGGCGAGGCGGTGGAGGAGAAGATCTCGCTCTCGGGCCGCTTCGGGCTCTGGGTGGCCTTCCACCCCTTCAGCCAGGAGCTCTACCTCGAGGTCGTCCGCGCCTGGATCGAGCGGCTCGCCGCCCGGTTCGGCGAGCAGGTCCCCTGGAGCGAGGAGGCGGCCGGGGAGGCGATCCTCTGGGCCCAGCGGAAGAGCGACCGGAGCGGGCGGATCGCCCAGCAGTTCGCCCGGGGCTGGGTCGGGAGGGTCGCGCTGCGTCGGCGGGGGCTCCCCGGCGGCGCTTCGCCGGGGTGACCCCGGCCCCGGGGAGGGCGAACCCACGCGGCGCCGGGCGGCTCCAACGGCTGCGAGACGCCCCCCCCCCTGCCCGGAGCCGCCATGACGCGCAGCCTGATCCCCTCCTCCCTCCTCGCCGCCGTCGTCGCCGCGGGGGTCGCGGCGAGCGGCTGCACCCGCAGCCAGGCGGAGGCCGCCCCGCAGGCGCCCGCGGCCGCGCCGTCGCCCAGCGCGACCGGCGTCGGCGCCGCGGCCCCGGTCGCCGCCGAGCTCCCCCGCCTCGTCTTCTTCATGAACCCGAACGGCCGGCCGTGCCAGATGCAGGAGCGGATCCTGGAGGAGATGTCCGGCCAGCTGCAGGGGCGCGCGGTGGTCGTCCGCTACCGGACGACCGAGCCGGCCGAGATCGTCCGCTTCGAGCAGTACGGGATCCGCGCGCTCCCGGAGCTGCTCCTGACCGACGCCGCCGGCCGCGAGCTGCGCCGGGCCCCGCCGGGCATCCAGTCCCCGGAGGAGGTCCTGGAGCTCGTCGGCCGCTGAGCCCGGCGATGGCGATCGGCCTCTCGACCCTCGCGCTCTCCTTCGGCGCCGGCCTGGCGAGCGTCGCCAGCCCCTGCGTCCTGCCGGTGGTGCCGATCATCGTGGCGGGCACCGCCGAGGAGCACCGCTCCCGGCCGGCGCTGGTCGTGGCCGGCATCGCCGCGAGCTTCGTGGCGATGGGGATCGCGAGCAGCCTCTTCGGCGGCGCCATCGGGCCGGCGCTGCCGGCGCTGGAGAAGGTCGCCGGCGCGCTCGTCCTCGCCACCGGCCTGCTGCTCCTCGCCGACGTGAACCTCTTCAAGCGGCTCACCTGGTTCCAGCGCGTCGGACCGGTGGGGGGCGGCCGCTGGTCCGGCCTCCTCCTCGGCGCGAGCCTGGGGCTGGTCTGGATCCCCTGCGTCGGGCCGCTGCTGTCGAGCGTCCTGGCGATGGTCGCGACGCGCGGCTCGCTCGCGGTGGGGGTGATCCTCCTCCTCGTCTACTCCGCCGGCTTCGCGCTGCCGATGCTCGCCGTCGGGTACGGCTCCCGGGCGCTCCGGACGCGGGTGCGGGCCATCGCCGCCCACCCGGTCGCGGTCCGGTGGGCCTCCGGGCTCCTGCTCGTGGCCTTCGGCGCCGTCATCCTCCGCAGCGGCATGCTCTTCGCGGCGACCTAGGGCGCGCTCACTCGAGGCCGAGCGCCCGCATCCGGCGCCAGAGCGTGCTGCGGCTCACGCCGAGCGCCCGGGCGGTCTCCATCCGGTTCCAGCGGTGCCCCTCGAGCTCGCGCACGATGGCCGCGCGCTCGCCCGGCTCGGGCGCGGCCCGGGCGGGGGCGTGCGGCGCGTGGGGAGGGGGCGGGGCCAGCGGGGGATCGTCCGCGGGCGAGGGGTCGGCCCGGGGGTCCCCGAAGCCCGCGCCCTCGAGGATCTCGTGCGGGAGGTCCTCCGGCTGGATGGTCTGGCCCCGGCAGACGGTGGCCGCGAACTCCAGGGCGTTCTCCAGCTCGCGGACGTTCCCGGGCCACGGGTGCGAGTGGATGACGCGGATCGCCTCGGGGGAGAGCCGCAGGGCGCGGCCGGTGCGGGCGCCGGCCCGCGAGAGGAGGAGCGCGGCGATGGGCTCGATGTCCTCGCGGCGATCGCGCAGGCGCGGGAGCTCGATCGGGAAGACGCGGAGGCGGTAGTAGAGATCCTCGCGGAACTGGCCGTCGGCGACCGCCTTGCGCAGGTTGCGGTTCGTGGCGGCGATGATCCGGGCGTTGGTCGGCCGGGTCTGGCCGTCGCCGACGCGCTCGAAGGCGTGCTCCTGCAGGACCCGGAGCAGCTTCACCTGGAGGTTCATGGGCACGTCGCCGACCTCGTCGAGGAAGAGCGTGCCGCCGCTCGCCGACTCGAAGCGCCCGACCCGGTCCCGGACGGCGCCGGTGAAGGCGCCGCGGACGTGGCCGAAGAGCTCGCTCTCGAGGAGCTCGCCGGGGAGCGCCGCGGCGTTCACCGCGACGAACGGGCCGCTCCGGCGCGGGGAGTTGGCGTGGATGATCCGCGCCATGACCTCCTTGCCGGTGCCGCTGTCGCCGGTGATGAGGACCGTCGCCTCGCCGTACTGGAGGGTGTCGATCAGCCGGAAGACCCGGGCCATCGCCTTCGAGCGGGCGATGAGGCCGAACCCGGCGATCGGGCCGCTCGCCTCGACGGTCGCCTCGTCCGCGGGGCGCATCACCACGAGGTAGCGCGCGTCGGGATCGCAGACGCCGTAGCGGTCGGGCTGGAGCGGGGCGGCCGAGACCGACATGAGCCGGGCCGGGCCGCCCTCCGCCTGGAGGAAGGCGCGCCAGCCCTCGCGCTTCTCGCCGGAGACGAGCGCCTGGCGCAGCGGCCCCGACTCGCCGAAGAGCTCCGCGCCCAGGATCTCCTCGGCGGGGCGGCCGCGGGCCCTCGCGGCGGCGGCCTGGCCGATGAGGGACGCGAGGAGCTCGGAGGCGTGGCGGATCCGGAAGTCGCCGTCGAGGGCCATGCAGACCCGGCCGAGGGACCCGAAGGCGGCGTTGACCGCCGCGAAGGCCATCTCGTGGTCCTGGACGCAGGCCGCGCCGGTCTCCGCGGGGGGAGTCGACACGTTCGACTGGCTCTTCATGTTTCACCCGTTCTGAAACGCCATGTTGCGTGTCGCGCGAAACGACGTGTCGCACCGGATCATAACCGCCCGCCGTTCCAGCATCCAGGCCACGGCACGCGGCGCGCAAAGCGTGACAAGCGAGAAACACGCCGGGCAGAGCCGGCGCCGTCGTACACGAAAATACATTGTGTGGCCATGTGGTTGAACGCGCGACACGCTCGCGACGCTGCGTCGCAGCGCCGCCGGGCGGCCCAGGCGCTCGCACGACGAATGGAAGGCAACCGCGATGAAGAGTCCATGGATCCTGGCTGCCCTGGTGGCGCTGATCATCGGCGGCGGCATCGGCGTCGCCATCGCGCTCCGGCCAGCGGCCGCTCCCCGCGAAGGCAGGGAGGCGCAGTTCGTCAGGCCGGTCCGGCCGCACTTCGACCACGCGGCGGTCATCACCGGGAAGTTCGAGCGGGCGGAGGACGTGAGCCGCGCCTGCCTCAAGTGCCACCCGGACGCGGCCTCGATCATGAAGACCTCGCACTGGAGCTGGGTCGGAGACCCGGTGGCGGTGCCGGGCCACGCCGGTGAGGTCCGCATCGGCAAGAAGAACCTGATCAACAACTTCTGCATCACCACCCGCGGCAACAACAAGTCCTGCATGAAGTGCCACATCGGCAACGGCTGGAAGGACGACTCCTTCGACTTCAAGGATCCGGCGAACGTCGACTGCCTGGTCTGCCACGAGGGGAGCAACTCCTACGTGAAGGGGGACTTCGGCACGCCCGTCGCCGGCACCGACCTCGCGGCGGTGGCGCGCTCGGTCGGGACCCCCCGGCGCGAGAACTGCCTCACCTGCCACGCCTACGGCGGCGGCGGCCAGGGGGTGAAGCACGGCGACCTCGACTCCTCGCTCAACCACCCGCTGGAGAGCGAGGACGTCCACATGGGCCGGCTGCAGTTCCTCTGCGTCGACTGCCACCGGTCGCCGGACCACCAGATCCCGGGCCGCGCCTTCTCGGTGAGCGTCGAGGACTCGCACGGCGTCTCGTGCACCGGCTGCCACGTGAAGCCGGCCCACCGGGACGAGCGGATCAACGCCCACCTCTCGGCCGTCGCCTGCCAGACCTGCCACATCCCGTCCTTCGCCGGGAAGGTGCCGACCAAGGCGACCTGGGACTGGAGCAAGGCGGGGGACGCGAGCCGCAAGGACGACGTGCACCACTACCTCAAGATCAAGGGCGAGTTCACCTACGAGCAGGGCGCGCTCCCGGAGTACCGGTGGTTCAACGGCACCGTCGACCGGTACCTCCTCGGCGACAAGCTCGACCCGACCCGCACCACGGTCCTGAACCCGCCCCGCGGCTCGATCCGGGATCCGACCGCCCGCATCTGGCCCTACAAGATCCACCTGGCCAAGCAGCCCTACGACACGGTGAACGACTACCTGCTCCCCCCCCTCACCGGCGGCCCGGGCGGCTACTGGACCACCTTCGACTGGCCGAGCGCGCTCGCGCTCGGCGCCAAGCTCTCGAACCTTCCCTTCAGCGGCAAGTTCGGCTTCGCGCCGACGGAGATGGACTGGCCGCTCTCCCACATGGTCGCGCCCAAGGAGCGGGCGCTCACCTGCACCGACTGCCACGGGGACCACTCCCGCCTCGACTGGAAGGCCCTGGGCTACGCCGGTGACCCGATCAAGATCGGAGGTCGCCAGTGAACCGCCGGATCCGCCCGACCCTCGTCGCGCTCGCCGTCTCGCTCGCCGCGCCGACGCTCGGCCAGCAGGCCGTCAACCCCATCCACCCGGTCTTCGCGCCGCTCGACGCCGCCGGCCACCCGACCCGCGCCGCGGGGGCGATCTCGGTCGAGCGGACCTGCGGCGCCTGCCACGACGCCGCGTACATCGCGGCCCACAGCCGGCACGCCGGGCCGGCCGTCACGGCGACCTGCGTCCAGTGCCACGTCGACGGAGGGGCGCTCGACGTCCGCGCGGAGACCCTCGACGCCGAGGGGCGGCTGGTCCGCGCCGCCATCCGGATCGGGGCGCCGCGGGCCGCCAGCTGCGGCCGCTGCCACGGCCTGATCTCGGACGGGGCGGCGCCGGTGGCCATCCCGCCCGACTACGCCTCCCCGGGCGGCGCGCCGGGCCGGACCCTCTCCCTCACCCAGGGGGAGGGGGCGATCGTGGCGCCGCAGCGGATGGCCGACTCCTTCCTCGACCTCCAGGGGAAGGCGAAGCTCGAGTCGCCCTGGGACGTCCACGCGGCGAAGCTCGTCGACTGCGTCGCCTGCCACTACGCGAGCAACAACCCGGGGCGGGTCGCCGAGCGGCACACCGCGCTGCGCTACCTCACCGACGACCCGCGGCGCGCGACGACCGCCGAGTTCCTGGTGCGCCCCGACCACCGGTTCGTCGAGCAGGGCTGCCGCTCCTGCCACGACGCCCTCCAGGCGCACGAGTTCCTCCCCTATCGCAGCCGCCACATGACCGTGCTCGCCTGCCAGGCGTGCCACGTCGCGGCGCCGATGGGGCTCGCCCTGGAGATGGTGGACGCCACCGTCGTCACCGCCGCCGGCAAGCCGGTGGTCCGCTACCGGAACGCCTCGCCGCGGCCCGGCGAGTCGCTGAACGCCGCCACCATCCGGCCGTTCCGGCCCCTCCTCGTCGAGCGCCAGGAGCAGGACGGCGTCACCCGCCTGGCGCCGGTCAACACCGTGAGCCGGTTCCGCTGGATCTCGGGCGCGACCCGCGCCGAGGTCCCGCCCGAGCTGGTGGCCCGCGCCTACCTCGAGGGCAACGCCTACGCGCCGGCGGTGCTGGAGCGGTTCGACGCGAACCACGACGGCCGCCTGGAGGAGAGCGAGCTCCGGCTCGACTCCCGGCGCAAGGCCGACCTGGTGGCCGGTCGGCTCGCGGTCCTCGGGGTCGTCGACCCGGTGATCGAGGGGACGCTCGACACCTACCCGCTCGGCCATGGCGTGCCGTCGCGCGACCGGGCGCTGCGCGACTGCTCCGAGTGCCACTCCGGCGACTCGCGGATGTCCGCGCGCTTCGTCGTGGCCGGGTACCTCCCCGGCGGGACGCCGCCCCGGCCTCGCGAGGGGTCGCGGGTCGAGCTCGCCGGCGTGCTGACGCCGGGCGAGGACGGCTCGCTCGTCCTGGAGCGCGACCGCGAGGCCGCCCCCGGCAAGCTCCACGTGCTCGGCCACTCGCGGGAGGGGCTCACCAACACCCTCGGCTTCGCCCTCTTCGTGGCGGTCTTCCTCGGGGTGGCGGCCCACGGCCTGGTCCGGTTCGTGCTGCGCAAGGCGCGGACCCGGCACGCGCACGCGGACGGCGGGCGGGCCTACGTCTTCGGCCGGTACGAGCGGCTCTGGCACTGGACCATGGCGCTCTCCGGGGTGCTCCTCATCGTGAGCGGCCTGGAGATCCACTCCGCCACGCCCCGCTGGCTCATCGACCTCCCGCGGGCGGTGTCGCTCCACAACGTGTTCGCCGTGCTCCTGATGCTGAACGCCTTCCTGGCGCTCTTCTATCACCTGACCACGCGGGCGATCCGGAACTTCATCCCCGAGCCCCACGGGTTCCTGGCGCGGGCGCTCGAGCACATGGCCTACCAGTCGCGCGGCATCTTCTTCGGCGGGCCCCACCCCACCAACGCGCCGGGCCACAAGCTCAACCCGCTGCAGCAGGTCACCTACCTGGCCCTCCTCAACGTCCTCTTCCCGCTCCAGATCGTGACCGGGCTGCTCATCTGGGCGGTCGGCCACTGGCCGGACGTGGCCACCGCGCTCGGCGGCCTCCACTACGTGGCGCCGCTCCACAACGCAGGGTCCTGGCTCTTCCTCTCCTTCTTCGTCCTGCACGTCTACCTCGTCACCACCGGCCGCACGCCCACCGAGCACCTGGAGTCGATGATCACCGGCTACCAGGCGGTCGACCCGGGCGAGGCCGCGCCGGAGCGGAGCTGAACATGGCCACCACCAAGGAAGCGCGTCCCTACGTGAACCCGTACCTCGCCGGGACGCTGCTCGGCGTGGTGCTCTTCCTCGCCTTCTTCATCACCGGCGGAGGGCTCGGCGCCTCGGGGGCGCTGACCCACGTGCAGACCGGCGTCCTGAGCTGGTTCGCGCCCGGGCACGTGGACCGGAACGCCTACTTCGCCGACATCGCCGGCGGGCGGAAGAACCCCTGGGCCTCCTCCGAGGTCTACATGCTGGTCGGGACGGCGGTCGGGGGGCTGGTCTCCGGCCTCGTCAACCGGCGCTTCAAGCTCGAGTTCCGGAAGGGCCCCCGGGTCTCCACCCCGGCCCGGGTCTTCTTCGCCCTGACCGGTGGCGCGATCATGGGATACGGGGCGCGCATGGCCCGGGGCTGCACCTCGGGGCAGGCGCTCTCCGGGGTCGCGACCCTCTCGGCCGGGAGCCTGGCCTTCGCCTTCGCCATCTTCGCCAGCGGGTACGCGCTCGCCTGGTTCGTCCGCCGGCTCTGGACCTGACCGTCCCAGGAGAGACCACATGCTCCCCATCGATCTCGCAGCCACCCTCGGCCCCGTCGGCACCGCGCTCCTCTTCGGGGCGATCGGCGCCGGCTTCGGCGCCGCCCTGGAGATGGGCGGCTTCGGGGACACCCGCAAGCTCGCCGCCCAGTTCTACCTGAAGGACATGACCGTCCTGAAGGTGATGTTCACCGGGATGATCGTGGCCGCGGTCCTCATCGCCGGCGCGACCGCCTTCGGCCTCCTCGACATGAGCCGGGTCTGGATCAACCCGACCTACCTCTGGCCGGGGATCGTCGGCGGCCTCATCATGGGCGTCGGCTTCGTGCTCGGCGGCTTCTGCCCCGGCACCTCGATCGTCGCCGCCTCGACACTGAAGGTCGACGGGATGGTCTTCCTCGTCGGGGTTCTGACCGGGATCTGGGCCTTCGGGGAGACGGTCTCCGGCTTCCAGGGGTTCTTCTTCTCCTCGGCGATGGGTCGGTTCACCCTGGCCGACTGGCTCGGGCTCCCGGTGGGGGCGACCCTGCTGCTCCTGGTCGCCATGGCCCTGCTCCTCTTCTGGCTCGGCGATCTCGCCGTGGCCCGCTTCGGGCAGGGGAAGCCCTGGGCCGAGATCTCGCTCCGCCCCGGCCGGACCGGCTTCGCCGCGGCGGCCGCGATCGTCCTGGCCACCGTGGTGGTGATGGCCCGCGGCCAGCCCACCCCCGCCGAGAAGTTCGCCCTCCTGGGGCCGGCGGCGGCGCAGCCGGTCGAGGACCGGAGCATCTTCGTCCACCCCGCGGAGGTGGTCGCCCTGCGCAAGGACCTGAACCTGCAGGTGAACGTCGTCGACCTGCGCGACGAGCACGACTTCAACCTGTTCCACCTGGGCGGGGCGCGCCGGGTGGCCCCCGGGGACCTCGCCCGACCCGCGGTGCTGAAGGGGTTCCTCGACGCCCCGGCGAGCACCGTGACCTTCCTGGTGGGGAACGGCGAGCCGGCCGAGCTGGCCGCGTGGAAGGAGCTCAAGGCGCTCGGCGCCAACAACCTCTACGTCCTGGACGGCGGGATCGACCGCTGGCTCGAGCTCTACCCCGTCCCCGCCTGCATCGCCGAGCGGGCCGTCCCGGCCCCCGCCGATCCGGACGCCCTCGCGTGGCGCTTCGCCTACGCGACCGGCTCCAGCCTGCCGGCCGCCTGGCCGGAGCTCCCCAGCTCGCCCGACTTCCGCTCGCCGTGCGGGCAGCTGGTGGCGACCGAGGGGGAGCCGGAGGGCGGGGAGCACGAGGGGATCGTCTGGCCGACCTACGCCTTCCAGAAGAAGGTGAAGCTCAAGGCCAAGGTGGCGGTGAAGGGCGGGTGCGGGTAGCCGCGCTCTCCGCGACGGTCGGGGCGCCCGCCCGGGGAGGGGCGGGCGGCCCCCCCCCAAGCACCGCTCCGGCGCTGGCGGCGGCGACGCGGTCCGGTTAGCACCCGGGGATGCCGCTCCGGATCACGCTGTACTCCGACTTCGTCTGACCGTTCTGCTTCGTCGCCGAGGCGAGCAGCCTGGTCAGGCTGCAGCGGGACTACGAGGTCGAGCTCGACTGGCGGGGCTTCGTGCTCCACCCGGAGATCCCCGCCGGCGGGGTGCGGCGCGCCGACCTCTTCGGCGAGGAGCGGTCCCGCGCCTCGGCCGTGGAGCTCGTCCGCTTCGCCGAGAGCTTCGGCGTCCGCGGCCTCCGGATCGCGGAGCGCATCCCGAGCACGCGCGCGGCGCTCGCGGTGGCGGAGCTGGCGCGCGACGCCGGCCGCCTCCACCCCTTCCGCGCCGCGGCGATGGAGGCCTGCTGGCGGCGCGGGCTCGACCTCGAGGATCGCGCGGTGCTCGCCGCCTGCGCCGAGGCCGCCGGCCTCGACGCCGGGAGGGCGCTCGGCGCGATCGACGCCCCGGTCTACCAGGGGCGGGTCGAGGCGATGGGAGCCGAGGCCTCGCGCGCCGGGGTCACCGGGATCCCGACCTTCCTCGTCGGCGGGCGCCGGATCGTCGGCTGCCAGCCCTACCCGGTCCTCGCCGGCGCGGCGGAGGCGGGGGGCGCGCCGCGCCGTCCGCCGGGCTGACGGCGCGGGCGCGGGCGCGTCAGGCCGGAGCGGACGGGGCGGACGGGGCGGCGTCCTCGCGCTCGGCGCGCCGGTCGCGGGTGGTGAAGCGATCGAGGGCCAGGTAGACGACGGGCGTCGTGAAGAGGGTGAGCAGCTGGGAGAAGACGAGGCCCCCGACGATGGCGACGCCGAGCGGGCGTCGCAGCTCCGCCCCGACCCCGGTGCCGAGCGCCAGCGGGAGGCCGCCGAGGAGCGCCGCCATCGTGGTCATCATGATGGGGCGGAAGCGGAGCAGGCAGGCCTGGTAGATGGCGTCCCGGGTCGAGAGCCCCTGCGCGCGCTCCGCCTCGATGGCGAAGTCGATCATCATGATGGCGTTCTTCTTCACGATCCCGATCAGCAGCACGATCCCGATCAGCGCGATCACGCTGAACTCGATCCGGACCGCCATGAGCGCGAGGAGCGCGCCGACGCCGGCCGAGGGGAGGGTCGAGAGGATGGTGATCGGGTGGACGAAGCTCTCGTAGAGCACGCCCAGGACGATGTAGACGGCGACCAGCGCGGCGAGGACCAGGAGCGGCTCGGAGCGCAGCGACTGGACGAAGACCTGGGCGGTCCCCTGCGGCGCGGCGTGGATCCCGGCCGGCAGCCCGATCGCCGTCTCGGCGCGGTGGATCGCGGCGAGGGCGGGGCCGAGGGCGACCCCGGGCGCCAGGTTGAAGGAGAGGGTGACCGCCGGGAACTGCCCCTGGTGGTTCACCGAGAGGAGCGTCCGGCTCGCCGACCACCGGGCGACGGCGGCGAGGGGGACCTGGGCGCCCCCCGCCCCCTTCACGTAGATCTGGTCGAGCTGGCCGGGGTGCTCCTGGAGCCGCGGCTTCACCTCCAGGACCACCCGGTACTGGTTCATCTGGGTGTAGAGGTTGGCCACCTGGCGCTGCCCGAACGCGTCGTAGAGCGCGTCGTCGACCTGCTGGGGGAGGATCCCGACGCGGGAGGCGGTGTCCCGGTCGATGTCGACGTCGAGCTGGAGCGCCTGGGTCTGCTGGTCGGTCGCGACGTCGCGCAGCTCGGGGAGCGCCTGCAGCCGCGCCAGGACCCGCGGCGCCCAGGCGTTCAGCTCCGCCAGATCGGCGTCCTGGAGCGTGTACTGGTACTGGGTCCGGGTCGCGCGCCCGCCCATCCGGACGTCCTGGACCGACTGGAGGTAGAGCGCGACCCCGGGGATCCGGGCCAGGGTGGGCCGCAGCCCCCCGATCACCTGGTCCGCGGTCTCCCGCCGCTCGGAGAGCGGCTTCAGCTGGATGAAGACCGCCCCGGTGTTGGTGGTCGCGCCGGTCCCGCCGATGAACGAGACCATGTGGTCGACGGCCGGGTGGGCCATCACCGCCCGGTTGAGCGCCTCCTGCCGCTGGTACATCGCCGGGAAGGAGACGTCCTGGGGCGCGTCGGAGATCCCCATGAGCTGGCCGGTGTCCTGCTGTGGGAAGAGCCCCTTGGGGACGACCGCGTAGAGCGCCACGGTGAGGACCGCGGAGGCGATGGTGATCCCGAGCATCAGCCGGTGGTGGAGGAGGACCCAGCGCAGGACGCGGGCGTAGCCGTCGAGGGTCCACTGGAAGGCGCGCTCGGCCCCGCGGGCGAGCCTCCCGGGGTGGCGGTCGGCGCCGCCGCGGAGGAGCCGCGCCGCCATCATCGGCGTGAGGGTGAGGGAGACGACCGCCGAGATGGCGATCGCCACGCTGAGCGTCACGGCGAACTCGCGGAAGAGCCGGCCGACCATCCCGCCCATGAGGAGGATGGGGATGAAGACGGCGAGGAGGGAGAGGGTGATCGACACGATGGTGAAGCCGATCTGGCGCGCGCCCTCCACGGCCGCCTCCAGGGGGCGCGCGCCCCCCTCGACCAGCCGGGCCACGTTCTCGGTGACCACGATCGCGTCGTCCACCACGAAGCCCGTGGAGATGGTCAGGGCCATCAGCGAGAGCGTGTCGAGGCTGTAGCCGAGCAGGTACATCGCGCCGAAGGTCCCCACCAGCGCGAGCGGGACCGCGACGCTCGGGATCACCGTCGCCCGCGGGTCGCGCAGGAACGCGAAGACCACCAGCACCACCAGCAGCACGCTCACCGCCAGGGTCAGCTCCACGTCGTGGACCGACGCGCGGATGGTCTGGCTCCGGTCCATCGTCACCTGGAGGTCGATGGACGGGGAGATCGACCGGGCGAGCGACGGCAGGAGCGCCTTCACCCGCTCGATGACGTCGATGATGTTGGCGCCGGGCTGCCGGCGGATGATGAGCAGGATGGAGCGCCGGGCGTCGGTCCAGGCGGCGACGCGATCGTTCTCGACGCCGTCGAGGACGTCGGCCACGTCGCCGAGCCGCACCGGGGAGCCGTTGACGTAGGAGATCACCAGCGGCGCGTAGTCGCGGGCGCGCAGGAGCTGATCGTTGGCGGCGATGGCGTGGCTCCGGGCCGGGCCGCTCAGGCTCCCCTTGGGCTGGTCGACGGTCGCCCGCGCCAGCGCCGCGCGGACGTCGTCCATGCCGAGCCCCATGCCGGCGAGGGCCGCCGGGTCGACCTGGACGCGCACCGCCGGGTTCTGCCCCCCGCCGACCCAGACCTGGCCGACCCCCTCCACCTGGGAGATCTTCTGGGCGAGGATGGTGTTGGCCTGCTCGTAGACGTCGCGGAGGGGGAGCGCGTCGGAGGTCGCGGTGAGGATCAGGATCGGCGCGTCGGCCGGGTTGATCTTCCAGAAGCTCGGGAGCCGCGGGAGGTTGGGGGGGAGATCGCCGGCGGCGGCGTTGATGGCCGCCTGCACGTCGCGCGCGGCGGCGTCGACGTCGCGGTCGAGGTCGAACTGGAGGGTGATGCTGCAGCCGCCCAGCGAGCTCACCGAGGTCATCTCGGCGAGGCCGGCGATCCGCCCGAAGCGCCGCTCGAGCGGGGTGGCGACCGCCGAGGCCATCGTCTCCGGGCTGGCGCCGGGGAGGCCGGCGTTGACGCTGATGGTCGGGAAGTCGACCCGGGGGAGCGGCGCGACCGGGAGCTGGGTGAAGGCGATCGCGCCGGAGAGGAGGATCGCGGCCGCGAGGAGGGTCGTGGCGATCGGGCGGTGGATGAACGGGTCCGAGATCCTCATGGCCCACCGGGCGCCGCCGCCGCCGGCCGGGCGGCGCCGCGGCCCCGTCGCAGGGCGGCCGCCAGCCGGTCCATGTACAGGTAGATCACCGGCGTGGTGAAGAGCGTCAGCACCTGGGAGATGACCAGTCCGCCGACGATGGCGACGCCGAGGGGGCGCCGCAGCTCCGAGCCGGCGCCGGTGCCGAGCGCCAGGGGCAGGCCGCCGAGGAGCGCGGCCATGGTGGTCATCATGATGGGGCGGAAGCGGAGGAGCGAGGCCCGGTGGATCGCCTCCCGCGGCGCGAGCCCCTGCTCGCGCTCGGCGACGAGCGCGAAGTCGATCATCATGATCGCGTTCTTCTTGACGATCCCGATGAGGAGCACGACGCCGATGAGGGCGATGATGCTGAACTCGATCCGGAAGAGCATCAGGGCGAGGAGGGCGCCGACCCCGGCGGAGGGCAGCGACGAGAGGATCGTCACCGGGTGGATGTAGCTCTCGTAGAGCACCCCCAGGACGATGTAGACGGCGACGATCGCGGCCAGGACGAGGAGCGGCTCGGTCGCCAGCGACTCCCGGAAGACCTTGGCGGTGCCGGCGAAGTCGGCGCGGATGCCGGGCGGGAGCGCGAGCTCCCGCTCGACCCCGTGGATCGCGTCGATCGCGTCCCCGAGCGCCACCCCGGGGGCGACGTTGAAGGAGAGGGTGACCGCCGGGAACTGCCCCTGGTGGTTGACGGCGAGGGAGGTGCGGGTCGGCTCGAAGCGGGTGAAGGCGGAGAGCGGGACCTGGGCGCCGGACGGGGTGGAGACGAAGATGTGGGAGAGGGCGGCCGGGTCGCGCTGGAACTCCGGCTTCACCTCCAGGATGACCCGGTACTGGTTGATCTGGGTGAAGATGATCGACACCTGCCGCTGCCCGAAGGCGTCGTAGAGGACGTCGTCGATCGCCTGCGGCAGGATCCCCATCCGCGAGGCGGTGTCGCGGTCGATGGTGAGGCGCGCCTGGAGGCCGGAGGTCTGCTGATCGCTGGTGACGTCGCGGAGCTGCGGGAGGGCCTGCAGCCGGGCGAGGACGCGGGGGGCCCAGCCGGTGAGCTCGTCGTAGTCGGCGTCCTCGAGGGTGTACTGGAACTGGGTGCGCGACACCCGGCTGTCGATCTGGAGGTCCTGGACCGGCTGGAGGAACACCCGCATCCCGCCCACCGCGGCGAGCCGGGGCTCGAGGCGGCGGATGATCTCCTCGGCGCTGGCGCGCCGCTCGGCGCGGGGGCGCAGGGCGATCGACAGGCGGCCGCTGTTCGGCGTCGGGTTCGTCCCGTCGGCGCCGATGAAGGAGGCGACGGTGGCGACGTCGGGGTCGGCCCGCACCACCTCCGCCAGCGCCCGCTGGCGCGTCATCATGCTCCGGAAGGAGACCTCCGCCGGCGCCTCCGTCACCCCGAGGATGAGGCCGGTGTCCTGCTCCGGGAAGAAGCCCTTGGGGATGACGATCGCCAGGACGACGGTCAGGACGAGGGTCGCGACGGTGACCGCCAGGGTGAGCGGCTGGTGCTCGAGGACCGCCTGCAGGCCCCGGTCGTACGCCGCCGTCAGCCGGTCGAAGGCCCGCTCGAAGAGGCGCGCCAGCGGCCCCGGGCGCTCGTCCGGGCGCAGGAGGAAGGCGCACATCATCGCCGTGAGGGTGAGCGAGAGGATCGCCGAGACCCCGATGGCGATGCTGAGGGTGACCGCGAACTCGCGGAAGAGGCGGCCGATGAGCCCGCCCATGAAGAGGAGGGGGATGAGGACCGCGACCAGCGAGACGGTGAGCGAGACGATGGTGAAGCCGATCTGCTTCGCGCCGACGAGCGCCGCGTGGAAGGGCGTCGCGCCCTCCTCGACGTGCCGGGCGATGTTCTCGATCATGACGATGGCGTCGTCCACCACGAAGCCGGTGGAGATGGTGAGGGCCATGAGCGAGAGGTTGTTGAGGCTGTAGCCGGCCAGGTCCATCACCCCGAAGGTGCCGATCAGCGAGAGCGGGACGGCGACGCCGGGGATGAGCGTGGCCCGGAGGCTCCGGAGGAAGAGGTAGATCACCGCCACGACCAGGACCACGCTCAGCACCAGCGTGAACTGGACGTCCTCCACCGACGCGCGCACGGTCTCCGTCCGGTCGGCCAGGATCCGCACGTCGAGTCCGCTCGGGAGCGCGGTGGAGAGCCGGGGCAGGAGCGCCTTCACGCGATCGGCGACGTCGATGACGTTGGCCCCCGGCTGCCGCTGGACGTTCAGGATGATGGCCCGGCGGTCGCCGGCCCAGCCGGCGAGCTCGTCGTTCTCCACCCCGTCGACGACGTCGGCGACGTCCTGGAGGCGCAGCGGCGCGCCGTTCCGGTAGGCGACCACCAGGCCGCGGTAGTGCGCGGCGCTGAAGAGCTGGTCGTTGGTGTCGAGGGTGTAGTCCTGCCGCGGCCCGTCGAGGTTCCCCTTCGGCTGGTTCACGTTCGCCTGGACCAGGAGCCGGCGGACGTCCTCGAGCCCGAGCCCGGTGCCGGCGAGCGCCTCGGGATCGACCTGGACCCGCACCGCCGGCTTCTGCCCCCCGTTGATGGTGACCAGCCCGACGCCCGAGACCTGCGAGATCTTCTGGGCCAGGATCGAGTCGGCCGCGTCGTCCACCCGGTCGAGCGGCATGGTCCTCGAGCTGACGGCCAGGGTGAGGATGGGACTGTCCGCCGGGTTGCTCTTGCTGTAGGTCGGCGGCGCCGGGAGCGTCGGCGGCAGGAGGGTGCTGGCGGCGTTGATGGCCGCCTGGACGTCCTGCTCCGCCGCGTCGATGCTCCGGTCGAGGTCGAACTGGAGGGTGATCTGGGAGGTGCCGAAGCTGGACACCGAGGTCATCTGGGCGAGGGACGGCATCTGCCCGAACTGGCGCTCCAGCGGCGTGGTGACCGCGGAGGCCATCGTCTCGGCGCTCGCGCCGGGGAGCGCGGTGGCGACGACGATGGTCGGGTAGTCGACCTGCGGGAGCGCCGACACCGGCAGCTCGCGGTAGCCGAGGAGGCCGGCGAGGAGCAGCCCCGCGGTGAGGAGCGCGGTGGCGACCGGCCGCCGGATGAACGGCTCCGAGAAGTTCATCGCGCCGGGGTGCCGCCCTCGGCGGGGGGGACGGGGGCGCGCGCCACCACCAGGGTCCCCGCCCGGAGCTGGCCCTGGCCGTCCACCACCACCCGCTCCCCCTCGGCCAGCCCGCGCACGACGATCGCCAGATCCCCGCGCGGCGGCTCGACCTCGACCGGCCGGATCGCGACCCGCCCGTCGGCGCCGATCACGTAGGCGAACGGGCCGTCCGGCCCGAGCTGGATGGCCGAGGAGGGGGCGACCAGCGCGCCCCGGCGCGTCGCCAGGAAGAGCCGGGCCTTCACGAACTGGTTCGGCCAGAGCAGGTGGCGGGGGTTGGCGAAGAGCGCCTTGAGCCGCAGCGTCGAGGTGGACTGGTTGATCTGGTTGTCGATGGTCTCGAGCGTCCCGGTCCCGAGCAGGGTCGCGCCGTCGCGGCTGGTGGCCTCGACCCGCAGCTTCCCGCGGGCCATCTCCGGGGCGATCCGCGGCAGCTCGTCCTGGGGCACCACGAAGATCACCGCGATCGGGTCGAGCTGGGTGACCATGACGATCCCCCCCGGATCGGAGGCGTGGACGATGTTGCCGGGGTCGACCAGGCGCACGCCGGTGACCCCGTCCACCGGCGAGGTCGGCCGCGCGAAGTCGAGGTTGATGCGGGCCGTCTCGATGTTGGCCTGATCGATCTGGACCGCGCCCTCGTACTGCCCCGCGATCGAGACGTCGGTGTCGAGCTGCTGCTGGGCGATCAGCTTGCGCTCGACGAGGGTCCGGTCGCGATCGACGTTGATCCGGGCGTTGGTGAGGAGGGCCCGGTCGCGGACGAGCGCGCCCTCGGCCTGGTGGAGGGCCGCGTCGAAGGGCCGGGGATCGATCTGGGCCAGCACCTGGCCGCGCCGCACCGCCTGCCCCTCCCGGAAGAAGACCGCGTCGAGCCGGCCGTCGACCTCCGGCCGCACCGTGACGGTCATCCAGGCCTGGGCCCAGCCGAGCCCGTCCAGGTAGACGGGGACGTCGCGCCGCGCCACGGTCGCGGCGACGACGCTGGTCGGGCGCGCCGCCTCCGCGGTGGCGGCGGCCCGGGCCGCGGTCCGGCCGGTCGAGCCGCGCCGGATGCCCCAGGCGAGCGCGCCCAGGGCGAGCACTCCGATGGCCGCAGCGATCCACTTCGACGGCTTCATCGACTTCCTCCGGACCTCGGGGTTCGTGGCGCCGCCCCGGGCGCCCGCGCAGGTGGCCCTCAGGTATCGGAGGGCGGGGCGGGGGTCAAGGCTCGAGGGCCGCCCCGGGGCAAGGTGTAGCACCGGGAACGTTGCGAAATGCTTTGAAGAGTTGAGTTCTGTTCGCGCGGTGACAGGGCCGACACATCCGGCGCCCAGGATCCCCGGAGAAAGCGAGGTCACCATGCTGCTCTACCCCGAGCTCTTCCGGACGATGGAGCGCGCGCGCTGGTCGCTCGAGCGCGACGTGCCCTGGGAGGCCTTCGACCCCGCCGGCCTCGACGACGAGCGGGCCCTCACCGTGAAGATGAACGCCATCACCGAGTGGGCGGCGCTGCCGGCGACGGAGATGTTCCTGCGGGACAACCGGGACGACGCCGACTTCTCCGCCTTCATGTCGATCTGGTTCTACGAGGAGCAGAAGCACGCCCTGGTGCTCATGGAGTACCTGCGCCGCTTCCGGCCGGCGCTCGTGCCGACCGAGGCGGAGCTCCAGGCGGTCCGCTTCGAGTTCGATCCGGCGCCGCCGCTCGAGACCCTCATGCTCCACTTCTGCGGCGAGCTCCGGCTCACCCAGTGGTACCGGCGAGCCGCCGCCTGGCACGCCGAGCCGGTCCTCCGGCGGATCTACGAGCTGATCGCCCTCGACGAGGCCCGGCACGGGGGCGCCTACCTCCGCTACCTGCGGCGCGATCTCGAGCGGCGCGGCGACGACGCGCGGCGGGCCTTCGTGAAGGTGGGGCTCCTCATGGCGAGCGGGCGCCGGACCGGGGGGCCGCTCCACCCGACGGCCCTCCACGTGAACCGCTCGCTCTTCCCCCGGGACACCGTGCAGAGCCGGCTCCCGGATCCCGGCTGGCTCGCGCGCTGGCTCGACACCCAGATCCGCTTCGACGAGGGGTGCGAGCGCCGGGTCGAGGGGGCGATCCTCCGGAACCTCTCCACCCTGCTCGGGGAGCGGTTCGAGACGGCGCGCGACCTGAACCGCTACCGCCGGGCGCTCTCGGCGGCGTAGGGGCCAGCCGCCGCCCCCCCCCCTCCCGGGCGGGCGCCTCAGGAGAAGCGGGCGACCACCTCCGGCGGGACGTTCCCGACGTGGTAGCCCACGATGATCCCTCCCGCGATCTCGACCACGCTCGGGGTCCCCATGACCGAGAGGCCGCGCGCGAGCTCGATCTCCTGGAAGACGTCCACCAGGAAGACGGCCGGGTTCTTCCCGCGCAGCGCCTCGAAGCGGGGGGTGAGCGGCCGGCAGGCCCGGCAGGACGGGCTGAAGAAGTAGACCAGCGCCCGGGGGG
The DNA here is from genome assembly GCA_021784495.1 of Myxococcales bacterium. GTDB lineage: Bacteria > Myxococcota > Myxococcia > Myxococcales > Anaeromyxobacteraceae > JADKCZ01. The sequence goes on from JAJXSQ010000002.1 coordinate 20,652, forward strand.
CGCGGGAGAGCGCCGCCCCCGTCGCCCCGGGGAGGTCCGGCAGGGGGCGCCCGCGCATCGCCCGCGCCCGCGACCGGACCAGGAGCTGGAGCCCGACCATCAGGCCGACGACCAGCAGGACGACGATGGCGGTGATCCGACCCATGGCTCTCCTCTCCGCGGCCCCCGCGCCCCGATCCCCGGCCCCGGCGTGACGTGAGAGCCGCCGGCGACCCGGGGCGGTTCGCGCCCCGCTCCCTCGCCTCGTCGGTCAGCCCCGCGCCGGGGGCCGTCCGAGCGCGGGGAGGACGACGGCGAGCGCCACGCCGCTCAGGATCACCGCCGCCGAGGAGGCGAGCCGGAGGGTGAGCGGCTCGCCGAGCAGGCCGACGGCCGCCAGCGCCGCGATGACCGGCACCGCCAGCTGCACCGCGGCGGCGCGCGTCGCGCCGAGGGACGGGACGACGGCGTACCAGGCGACGTACCCGCCCGCCGAGGCGATGGCGCCGGAGGCGATCGCCAGCCCGGCGCCGGTCGCCGTCGCGTGGAGGGAGCCGGCCCCCGAGATCGCGAGGGCGAGCAGGGGGAGGAGCGCGAGCGGCGCCGCCCGGAGGAACTGGCCGGCGATCGTGCCGAGCGGGTCGGCCACGCCGCGCCCCCGGAGCGAGTAGATCCCCCAGGCGACCCCGGCGACGACCATGAGGGTCGCCCCCGCGGCGTCGGGCGCGTGCGCCGAGCCGAGGGTGAGGTGGGCGAGGCCGGCGAGGGCGAGGGCCATCCCCAGCCACTGGATCGGGGTCGGGCGTCCGCCGGTCGCGATCCCCCAGCCGACCATCGTGATCTGGACCGCGCCGAAGAGCAGCAGGGCGCCGGGGCCGGCCTGGACCCGCTCGTAGGCGAGCGAGAAGGCGACGGCGTAGGCGATCAGCGTGAGCGCCGAGCTCCAGTCCCCCTGGCGCGCGGCGCGGCGGGGCCCCGCGAGCGCCACCAGCACCAGCGCGCCGGCGCCGAGCCGCAGCGCGGTGAAGGTCGCCGGATCGACGAGGCGGGGGCCGAGCGCGCCGCGGCAGAGGAGCGAGTTGGCGGCGAAGCAGGCGAGGGTCCCGCTCGTGAGGGCGAGGATCCGCATCGCCGCCGATCAGCGCCACTCGCAGAGGTACTCGCAGCGGGCGGCGCCGCGCGCCGCGCACTCCCCCTCGGTGACGCGTGGCTCGCGCCCCCCCGAGAGGGCGATCGCGCGCTGCAGCCAGCCGAGGGTGGTGAGGCAGTCCTCGGGGGTGAGGCCCGGGGCGCCCTCGCTCCGGATGACCGCCGAGGTGGGGCCCGTCGCCTCGTAGGTCCGCTGGCCGGCGCTGTGCTGGGTGCCGTACATCCGGGGGACGTGGCGGAGCACGAAGTGGGGATCCCCCTCGCGGAGGTACGGTCGCTGGACTCCCCCGGGCCCGAGGTTCGCGTCGGCGGAGAAGCGGCCCAGATCGACGAAGAGGCGGGAGCGGTCGCCCTGGGCGAGGATCGCGGCGATGGCCGTCTCGAACCGGGCCATCACCGCGGCCGGATACCAGCTGCTCGGCAGGACGATCCCGCCGAGGATCGCGCGGTCGGCCGCCGGGACCCTGCCCAGCACCGCCTCCCGGCTGGCCGGTCCGGCCGCGGTCAGGTACCGGATCCTCGCCAGGAGGAGCGTCCCCTTCACCTTCGACGCGTCCCCCGCGCCGCCCGAGCGAGGGTCTGGAGGGTTCGTCCCCGGAAGTGCCATGTGCCCCTTTCGTTCGGGGCGGTCGGACGCCCCGGCCTGCGAGCGCAACCGCTGCGGCATCCTGCCATGGGGTGGCGCAAAAGTCGCGGCCGCGGACGGCCGGCGCGGGGCGAGGTCTACCCAGGGTCAATGGCCGGGCCGCGCCCCCGGCGGCCGCCGCGCCCGCCGACTAGGGGAGCTCGCGCAGGGGCTCGGAGACCGGCCCGGGGGCGAGCGCCGGCGCCTCCGCCTGGCGATCCCTGGCGATGAGGAGATAGATGGCCGGGACGAAGAAGAGCGTGAAGGCGGTCCCGACGGCCATCCCCGCCACCAGCACGAGCCCGATGCTGTTCCGGGCGGCGGCGCCCGGTCCGGAGACGAGGGTGAGCGGGAAGTGGCCGGCGACGGTCGCCACGCTGGTCATCAGCACCGGGCGGAGCCGGGTGACCGCGGCGTTCCGCACGGCGTCGAGCTTCGACTGCCCCTGGAGCTGGAGCTTGTTCGCGAACTCGACGATCAGGATCCCGTTCTTGGAGACCAGCCCGACGAGGGTCACCAGCCCGACCTCGGAGTAGACGTTGAGCGTCGTGGTCCAGCCGGCCGTCCAGAAGTGGACGTTCGGGTTGGGCATCTTGAGGAAGGTCATCACCAGCGCGCCGAACATGCCGAGGGGCACCGAGCCGGCGAGGATGACGAAGGGGTCGCGGAAGCTGTTGAACTGGACCGCGAGCACCAGGAAGATCAGCACGATCGCCAGGATGAAGGCGGGGAGGAACTTGTTCCCCTCCGTCCGGAGCTGGCGCGACTCTCCCGTGTAGCCCACCGTGTAGCCGCGGGGGAGGATCTTGGCCGCCTCCGTCTCCAGGTAGGTGAGCGCCTGGTCGAGCGGGCGGACGGCCACGCCGCTCAGCTTGACCGCGTTGAGCTGCTGGAAGCGGTTGAGGGAGCGGGGGACGACCGAGTCCCGGACGATGGCGATCGACGAGAGCGGGATGAGCTCCCCCCGCGAGCCGGTCACGTGGAGGTCCCGGAGCTGGCCGGGGTTGAGCCGGTCGACGCGGCCGAGCTGCGGGATGACCTTGTAGCTCCGCCCGGCGACGCTGAAGCGGTTCACGTAGTTGCCCCCCACCGCCGCGGCGAGGTCCCGCCCGACGGTGGCGAGGTCGAGCCCGAGCGCGGCGACCTTGTCGCGGTCGATCACGATCTCCGACTCCGGCTGGTCGAACTTCACGTCGATGAGGGGCGGGAAGGCGAAGAGGCCGCTGGTCGCCGCCTTCTCCTGGAGCGCCTTGGCGAAGCCGAGCACCTCGGAGCTCTCGGCGGTGGAGGCGATCACGAACTCGACCGGGAACTGCCCGCCGCCGGGGAGCGACGGGGGCACGATCCCGAAGGTCTGGACCCCCGGGATCGCCGAGATCTTGGATTGGACCTCCGGGAGGATCTGGAACGCCGTCCGTCGCCGCTCGTCCCAGGGCTTCAGCACCAGCCCCCAGAAGCCGTTGCCCGGGAAGGTGACCTGGAAGGTGTAGGCCGCCTCCGGCACGCTCATCACCGCGGTGTTCACCGCGTGCGTCGACCGGACCACCTGGTCGAGGGTGGAGTTGGACGGGGTGTTCACCACGCCGAAGATCACCCCCTGGTCCTCGGCCGGCGCCAGCTCCCGGGGCGCCTGCGCGAACATGAGGAGGGCGAGGACGCTGATCACCACCCAGGCCGTGTAGATCACCCCGCGGTAGGCGAAGGAGGTGTCGAGGTGGCGGGCGTAGGTCGCCTTGACCCGGTCGAAGGCGCGGTTGATCGCCCCCGAGAGGCCGCGCTCCTCGTGCCCGCCGCGGAGGAGGTGGGCGGACATGACCGGGGAGAGGGTGAGCGCGACCACCCCGGAGATGGTGACCGCGCCGGCCAGGGTGAGCGCGAACTCGCGGAAGAGGGAGCCGGTGAGGCCGCCCTGGAAGGCGATGGGGGTGTAGACCGCCGCGAGGGTGACGGTCATGGCGATGATCGGCCCGACCAGCTCGCGCGCGCCCTGGAGCGCGGCGTCGAGCGGCGTGAGCCCCTCGCGCAGGTGGCGCTCGACGTTCTCGACCACCACGATCGCGTCGTCCACCACGAGCCCGACCGAGAGGACGATGGCGAGGAGGGTGAGCAGGTTCACCGTGAACCCGAACACCTGCATGAGGAAGACCGCGCCGACGAGGGAGACGGGGATGGCCACCACCGGGACGAGGACCGAGCGGAGCGAGCCGAGGAAGAGGAAGATGACGATCACCACGATGAGCAGCGTCTCCGCGAGCGTCTGCTCCACCTCGTCGATGGCGTTCTGGATGTAGGTCGTCCCGTCGAAGGCGATCCGCGCCTGGATCTGCTCGGGGAGCTCCTTGTCGAGCGAGGCCAGCTCGGCCCGCACCCGCTTGATGACGTCGAGCGAGTTGGCGTTGGGGAGGGGCCAGATCCCGACGAAGACGGCCGTCTGGCCGGTGAAGTTCACGGCCGCGTCGTAGTCCTCGGCCCCCAGGACCACCCGGGAGACGTCGCGCAGCCGGATGGTCGCGCCGCCCTGCTCCCGGACGACGAGCTGCTCGAACTCGCGCACCGAGCGCAGGTCGGTGTCGGCGGTCAGGTTGACCTGGACGAGCGCCCCCTTGGTCTGCCCGACCGCGGCCAGGTAGTTGTTCCGGGTGAGCGCGAGGCTCACCTCCGCCGGGCTGACCCCCAGCGCCGCCATGCGCGCGGGATCGAGCCAGATCCGCATGGCGAAGGTCCGGGCGCCGAGGATGTCGGCGCGCTGGACCCCCTCGATGGCCGAGAGGCGCGGCTGCACCACCCGCACCAGGTAGTCGGTGATCTCGTTCTGGGCCAGGAACTTGGAGGAGAAGCTCAGGTAGGCGGAGGCGAACTGGCTCTCCGCCGACTCGATGTTGATGACCGGGACCTGGGCCTCGGGCGGGAGGTCGCCCCGGACCTGATCGACCTTGGAGGAGATCTCGGCGAGGGCGCGGTTGGCGTCGTAGTCGAGCCGCAGCCGGGCGCGGATGATCGAGACGTTCTGGAGGCTCTGGGACTCGAGGTAGTCGATCCCGTCGGCCGCGGCGATCACCCGCTCCAGCGGGGTGGTGATGAAGCCGCGCACCAGGGCGGCGTTCGCCCCGACGTAGGCGGTGGTGATGGTGATCGCCGCGTTCTCGTTCCGGGGGTACTGGCGGACGTTCAGGGTCCGGATCGCCTGCGCCCCGGCGATCACGATCACCAGGCTGACGACGACGGCGACGACCGGTCGCCGGATGAAGAGGTCGGTGAACTTCATGGCGCGGGCTCCGGGGCCGTCACTCGTCCGCCGGGTGGGGAGACTCGACCGCGTCCGGCGCCAGGTCGTTCTGGACCGTCACCGCCACCCCGTTGCGCAGCTTGAAGGCGCCGCTGCCGACCACGGTCTGGCCGGCGGCGAGCCCCGAGGTCACCTCGACGAGATCCCCCCGGCGCTCGCCGAGCCGGACGAAGACCTGCCGGACGGTGAGCCGGCGCGGCGGCGCCGCCCCGGTCGCGCCCCCCGCGGGCGGGGACGGGGCGGCCTCCTCGACCACGAAGACGGAGTCGCCGTAGGGCGCGAAGATGGGGGCGGTCGCCGGGAGGACCAGGACCTGGCGCGGCGCGCCGGCCAGGACCTTCACGGTGGCGAACATCCCCGGCCGGAGGCGGCCGTCCGGGTTCCGGATGGAGGCGCGGATGCGGACGTTGCGCGTGGCGGGGTCGACCTCGGTGTTGACGGTCGCGACCTTCCCGCTCCAGGTCTCCCCCGGGAACGCGTCGGTGGTGAGCTCCGCCCGCTGCCCGAGCGCGAGGTGGGCGAGCGACTGCTGGGGGAGGGCGAACTCGGCGTAGATCGGGTCGACCGACTGGATCGAGGCGATCTGCGTGCCGGGCGAGACGACCTGCCCGAGCTCCACCTGGCGGATCGCGATCCGGCCGTCGAAGGGCGCCCGGATCGTCTTCTTGGCGATGGTCGCCTCGAGCCCCGCGACCGCGGCCGCGGTCTGGAGGGCGCGGGCGCGGGCCGCGTCGAGATCGGCCGGGGTGTTCGCTCCCCCCTGGCGGAGGCTCTCGGCCCGCTCGAGGGTGGAGCGGGCCAGCGCCGCGTCGGCCTGGGCGGCCGCGAGCTGGGCCTCCTCGATCGAGGTGTCCAGGTGGACCAGCAGGGCGCCGCGCCGGACCGCGCTCCCGGAGTCGAAGCCGATCTCGCGGATGGTCCCGGTCAGCTCGGCGCCGACGGCCCCGCCGTGCACGGCGACCACCGTGCCGATCGCCGACTGGAAGGGCTGCCAGGTGGTCGCCAGCACGCGCGCCGTGCTCACCGCCTCGGGCGGCGGCACGAAGGTCTTCCCCATGTCGATCATCGCCTTGATCTGGAGGGCCTTGACCCCGACGAGCGCGGCGACGATCAGGACGAGCGAGGCGACGGCGCCGGCCCAGACGCGGCGGCGCCGGGGGGCGGGGTTCGGTGTGGGCATGGTCGTGGAGGTCTAGGACAGATGGCTCGCCCGGGCAAGGCTTCCCTGCGGGAGGCGGTGTGACGTTCGGGTGATCCGGGGCGGGGTCACCTGCCTCCCCGCGACCCCTCCCGCTCGAGCTCCATCACCGCCGCGACCAGCCGCTCCCGCTCCGGCTCGCCGAGGGCGCCGAACTCGAGGTGGACGATCCGCCGCCCGTCCGGCGCGGGCGCGGGCGCGGACGAGAGGACCACCGCTCGCACGCCGGTGAAGAGCCGGTCACCGACCGCGAAGGACCCCCGGAGGAGGGCCCCAACCGGCAGCTCCACCCGGGTCGCGATCAGCGCCCCGCCGCCGCTCACGTCGAGGAGGGCCGCGGTCACCGCCCCGCGTCCGGTGCGGGCGGCCGGCCAGCCCGGCTCGAGCGCCAGCCGGATCGGCGGCTCCCCCTGCACCCGCACCCGCGCGTAAGCGCGGTGCTGGATCCGCTCCGGGGACTCGTCGTGGGCGAGCGCGATCCGGGTGGTCGCCGCCGGCCCCGGTCCGGCGCCGGTCGCCAGGACCCGGCAGCGGAGCGCGTAGCGCGCCTCGCGGGCGTGGATCAGCTCCAGCGCGACGGTCTCGCCGGGGAGCGGCGCGAGGCGCCCGTCGAGGTCGAGCGCGAAGGCGCGCTCCCCGCGGGCGCTGATGAGGCCCCGGCGGCCGTCCAGGGAGACGGCCGTCCCCGGAGGGAGCTCCCGGGTGGAGAGGAGCGGCGCGTGGGGG
>JAJXSQ010000127.1 GCA_021784495.1 Myxococcales bacterium
GCCGATCGCCCCGGCGCGCGGCTGGCCGACGGCGACCAGCGCCGCCTCGAGCGCGGCGGTGAGCGCGCGCAGGACGAGGAGGACCGCGAGCGCGGCGGTCGGCAGCTCGATCCCGGTCGGCACGGCGTGGCACCTCCTCCCTTGCGCCCGGGCCTCCGGCGCGCCATGGAGGGAGCATAGCCGGCGGCGCCCGCGCGCGGGCGCCGAACGCGGCGGCGGGCCTCGCCCGCCGGGAGGGCGCATGGCGAGCCTGGACCTCGACGGGCCGGCGGGGCGGCTCGAGGCGCTCCTCGAGGGACCGGCGACCGCCCGGTTCGCGGCGGTCGTCTGCCACCCGCACCCGCTCCTCGGCGGGACGATGCACAACCACGCGACCTACCGGCTCGCCCGCGCCGCGCGCGCCGCCGGCGGCCGGACGCTCCGCTTCAACTTCCGCGGCGTCGGCCGGAGCGCCGGGCGGCACGACGGCGGCCCCGGCGAGGCGCTCGACGCCGCCGTCGCCCTCGCCTGGCTCGCGCGGCTCGACCCGGCGACGCCGCGCCTCGCCTGCGGCTTCTCCTTCGGCGCCCTCGCCGCCGTCGGCGCGGCGGCGACCGACCCCGGCGCGCGCGGCCTCCTCCTCGCCGGGCTCGCGGTCCGCCCTCCCCCGGGGATGGTGCGCGACCTGGGGCCGCTCCGCGCCACCCCGCTCCCGGCGGCGGTGATCCAGGCCGACGGGGACGCGTTCGGCTCCCCCGAGGAGGTGCGGGGCGCGCTGTCCGGATCGGCGGGGCCGCGCCGGGTGACGGCGGTGGCGGGGGCCACCCACCTGTTCGTCGAGGCGCTCGACGAGCTCGAGCGCGCGGCGCGGCGGGCCTTCGACTGGCTCCTCGCCGGCGGCGCCGATCAGGCGTGAAGCGGCTGCGGCCCCGAGGGGCGCGCGTACCGCCGCACCAGCTCGAGGAGGTCGTCGAGGCTGAAGGGCTTGGGGAGGAAGGCGGCCGCGACCAGGTTCGGCACGCGCCCGAGCGCCGAGACCACGACCACCGGGATGTCGGCCAGCTCCGGATCCTGCAGCTGGCGCGCGCGGAACTCCCAGCCGTTCATCCCGGGCATCATCAGGTCGAGCAGGACCAGGTCGGGGCGGAACTGGCGGCACCGGCGGAGCGCCTCGGCGCCGTCGGCCGCGCCGGTCACCTGGTGCCCCTCGTAGGAGAGGACCTCCGACACCGCCTCGCGGATGTCGAGCTCGTCGTCGACCACCAGCACCCGGGCCACGGGGCTCTCCATACGACCTCGCGCCCCCGGGCGCCAGCCCCCGCGCGGGCGCGCCTCGGGCGGGCGCGCCCTCACGCCCCGGCGACCTGGACGCCGTCGAGGACGAGCGTCGGGGTCCGGAGCGTCGAGTAGGGGTAGGGATCGTCGCCGACCAGGGAGAGCCGGTGCCAGAGGTCGAGGTGGGAGCCGGAGACGTTCACCTCGCCCACCGGCTCGGCCCGCTCGCCGCCGCGGATCCGGAAGCCGCGGATCCCGAGCGAGAAGTCGCCGGTGGTGCCGTTCGAGTTGCCGCCGAGGAAGCCGGTCACCAGGACGCCCTCCCCCACCTCGCGCAGCAGCTCGCGCGGCGACCGCGGCCCCGGGGCGAGGAGGAGGTTCGAGGGGCGGCCGGTCGTCGGCGCGAGCCCCAGCTTCCGGCCGTAGTAGGTGTCCACGTAGTGGTGGCGGAGCACGCCCGCCTCGACGATCGCCAGGCGGCGCGCCGCCACCCCCTCCCCGTCGTGGAGGCGCGAGCCGAAGCCGCGGGGGAGGAGCGGGTCGTCGCGCAGGTCGAGCCGCGCGCTCCCCACCGCCGTCCCGAGCCGCCCCTCGAGGAAGGAGCGCCGCTGCTGGAGCGCCGCCGCCGAGTTCGGGCCGAGGAGGAAGCCGACCAGCCGGCCGGCCGCGCGCGCCTCGACCACGAGCGGCAGGACCGCGGAGGCCCCCTGCACCGCGCCGATCCGGGCGAGGGCCCGCTCCGCCGCTCGCCGGCCCACCGCCGCCGGCGACTCGAGCGCGGCGAGGAAGCGGCTCCCCGAGGCGGCGTACTCCTCGGGGCGCCGGCCGTCCGGATCCTGGACCGAGACCTCGACGCCGAGCCAGGCGTCGGTGCCGTGCCGGGCGCCCTCGAAGCCGTTGGTGTGGACGAGCGCGCTCTCGACCTCGCTGTCCGAGACCGACGCGGTGACCGAGCGGATCCGGTCCGCGCCCGGGACGGCGCGGGCCGCCGCCTCGAGCGCCTCGGCGGTCCGCCGCCGCGCGGGGACGTCGAGCGCGCCCAGCGCCGGATCGACCAGCTCCAGGTCGACCTCCGGCCGGCCGGCGTACAGCGCCGGGTCGGGGAGCCGGCGGTGCGGATCCGGGGCGAGCGCGCGGGCGAGCGCCACCGCCTCCGCCGCGAGCCGGCCGAGCGCCTCCGGCCGCAGGTCGCTCGTCGAGACCGAGGCGTAGCGGCCGTCGGCGTAGACCTCGAGCCCGAGCCCGCGGGTGGTCGCCTCGGAGACCTTCTCCACCCGGCCGTCGCGCCAGCCCACCTCGACCTGGCGGGCCCGGTAGGCGCCGGCGGCCGCCTCCCGCGCGCCCGCCTCCAGGGCGAGCCGCGCCGCGGCGCGCGAGATCTCGAGGAGCGTCACGGGCCCCTCCCCCCCACCGTCATCCGCGCCACCCGCACCGTCGGCAGCCCCTGCGAGACCGGCACGCTCTGCCCGTCCTTGCCGCAGGTCCAGCCGCCCTCGTCGATCTCGAGGTCGTCGCCCACCATGTCCACCTGCTCGAGCGCCTTGGGCCCGTTGCCGATCACGTTCACGTCCTTCACCGGCCGGGTCAGCCGCCCGTCCTCGATGAGCCAGCCGTTCTTCACGTAGAAGGTGAAGTCGCCGGCGCCGATGTTCACCTGGCCGTTGGAGAAGTTCTGGCAGTAGAGGCCGCGCTTCACCGAGGCCACGATCTCGTCGCGGGTGTGCGGGCCGGGGAGCATGTAGGTCGAGCGCATGCGCGGGAGCGGCGGGTGGCGGTAGCTCTCCCGCCGGCCGTTGCCGGTCGGCGCGACGCCGTAGTGGCGGGCCGAGATGGCGTCGTGGAGGAAGGTGGTGAGCACGCCGCCCTCGACGAGCTGGGTGCGGCCGGCCGGGTTCCCCTCGTCGTCGACGTTGATCGCCCCGCGCTGGCCGGCGCCGGTCGCGTCGTCGACGATGTGGACGAAGGGCCGGGCGATCGCCGTCCCGATCCGGTCGGCGTAGATCGACGTCCCCTTCCGGTTGAAGTCGGCCTCCATCCCGTGGCCGATCGCCTCGTGGAGCAGGATCCCGGAGGAGCCGGCGGCGAGGACCACCGGCAGCTCGCCGGCCGGCGCCGGACCGGCCTCGAAGAGGATGGCCGTCCGGGCCACCGCCTCGCGCACCACCCGGTCGAGCCGCTCCGGCGTGTAGAAGTCGAGCCCGGCCCGCCCGGCGACGTTGTAGCCGTTCTGCTCCCGGCGCCCGCCGTCCTCGGCCAGGACCGAGAGCGAGAGGACGGTCATCGGCTGGCGGTCCTCGACGATCCGGCCGGTCGAGTCGGCGATCAGGATGGTGCCGGCCTCGCTCCGGAGCGAGACGTTCACCTTGCGGATCCGGGGGTCGGCGGCGAAGGCCCGCGCCTCGAGCCCGGCGAGGAGCGGGACGCGCTCCCCGGTCGCCACCTCCTCCCAGCCGCGCCGGAGCGGGTAGCGGTCGGGCCCGCCGCCGGCGACGTGGAGGGCGACCGGCCCCGGGCGCGCCGGCCCGTCGGCGATCGCCGCCGCCGTCCGGGCGCAGGCGAGGAGCGCGGGGAGGGACAGGTCCTCGGTGTAGCCGTAGCCGGTCTGGTCCCCCCGCACCACCCGGACGCCGACGCCCAGCTCGACCGAGGCGTGGGCGCGGTTCACCGCCCCGTCCTCGAGCCCGACGTCCGAGCCGACGCGGTGCTGGAAGAAGAGGTCGGCGAAGTCCCCGCCGCGCGACAGGGCGGTCGCGAGCGCCTCGCGAATCATCCGCTCGGTCACCCCGAAGCGGTCGAAGGAGGTCATCCCCATCTCATACGGGGAATCGGCGCCGGAGGCGAGTCGTGCTAACGATCCCCGCATGCCCACCGCGACCCTGAACGGCAGCGAGATCCACTGGCGCGACGCCGGCGCCGGCACGAGCGCGATCCTGCTCCTCCACGCCTTCCCGCTCCACGGCGGGATGTGGTCCCGGCAGATCGAGGCGCTGGCGCGCCGCCACCGGGTGATCGCGCCCGACATCCGCGGCCTGGGGCGGAGCGGGTCGCCCATCGGGCCGTCGACGATGTCGCTCGTGGTCCACGACGTCCGCGCGCTCCTCGCCCACCTGCGCGTCGAGCGAGCCGGCGTCGCCGGCCTCTCGATGGGCGGCTACCTCGCCCTCGAGCTCTGGCGCCAGGCCCCGGGCCTGGTCCGCGGCCTGGCGCTCTGCGACACCCGGGCCGGCGCCGACTCCGAGGAGGGGAAGGCCGGGCGCGAGGCCTTCGCCCGCGCCGCGCTCGAGCGGGGGCTCGCCTGGGTGGCCGACGAGATGGTCCCGAAGCTCCTCCGCCCCTCCCCGGATCCGGCGGCCGTCGCCGAGGTCCGGTCCCTCATCGGCGAGGGGACCCCGGCCGGCGTCGCCGCCGCGCAGCGCGGGATGGCGGCCCGCCCGGACTCCACCCCGACGCTCGCGACCATCACCTGCCCGACGCTCGTGGTGGTGGGGGAGCAGGACGGCCTCACCCCGCCCGCCGAGGCGGAGAAGCTCGCCGCCGGGATCCGGGGCGCGCGGCTCGCCCGCATCCCGGGCGCCGGCCACCTCCCCTGCATCGAGAACCCCGCCCCCTTCACCGCCGAGCTGGAGCGGTTCTTCGCGGAGCTCCCGGCGTGAGCCGGCGCGGCCGGCGCCGGCCGGCCTCCTCCCCCGGGGACGCCGGCGCCGTCGCCCCCGTCTACGAGGGGCCGGAGGCGCTCGAGGCGCTCCTCGCCCGCGCCGGGACCCCGCTGGCGATCGGCGAGGTGGCCGACCGCTTCGCCCGCGCCGTCGCCGCCGGGGAGCCGCGCGCGGCGGTCATCCCCGCGCTCTTCGCCGAGGAGCCGCGCTTCGCCTCGCCCGACGAGGCGCGGCGGCTCTACGCGAACCTCTTCGGGCTCTGGGCTCGGATCGCCGCCGGCCTGGGCCCGCACGACGACGCGCCGGAGCTCGTGCCCGAGCCGCCGCCGGCGCCGCCGCTGCCGGAGCGCGGGCTCTCGCCGGGGCGGGAGCTGACGGTCGAGGTGGTGGACGCGGTCTGGCGCAACCTCGCGGCCGCGTCGCCGCGCGAGGCCCAGCGCGCGCGCGATCGGTACGCCGGCGCGCAGCCGGATCTCGCCGCCTGGCTCGACGCCGTCCCGCTCCCCGAGGCGGGCGCGCTGGCCGCGGCCGACCTCGTCTTCGAGGCGTGGGCGATGCTCGATCAGGCCTTCGGAGAGCGGCTCGGCGCGGCCCCGTGGAGGTTGCTCCGGGCGCTCGAGGCCGAGCCGCCGCCGCTGGAGACGACCCAGCCGGCCCTCGCCCCCTACGCCGCCGAGCAGCTCGACGTGGTGGGGGACGAGACGGCCGGCTTCGGCCCGGCGGAGCGGGCCCAGGTGGAGCGCGCGGTGGCGGCGGCCGTGGCCGCGCTCACCGCGTCGCTCCGGGAGCCGTCGTAGCCGGGGATCGGGCGACCGCTACAGGTCGTCGTCCCCGCCCCCGCCGGCGTCCTGCGGCTCCGGCGGCCCGCCGGCGCCCGGCTCCATCATCCCGGCGCCGGGCCCCATGCCCATCCCGCCGCCGGGGCCCATCATCCCGCAGCCGGGCCCCGCGCCCATGCCGCGCCCCGGCCCCATCCCGTGCCGGCCGCAGCCGCCCGGCCCGCAGCCGCCGCCCATCATCCGGCCCATGTGGTGGTGGAAGCGGGCCAGCACCAGGAGCGCGCGCGCCCGGCGATCCGGGGCGAGCTTGAGCCGGGTGGTGATCTGCTGGTAGGTCTCGCGGTCGAGCGCCTGCATCTGCGCCCGGGCGTCGAAGAGCCGGGTCACCGCCTGCTCGACGCCGGCCTCGGCGGTCTTGTCCCCCTGCGCGGCGCGGCGGAGCTGCTCGAAGGCCGCGACCGCCTGCTTGCGGAGCGCGTCGCGCCGGGGGCCGGCCGCGCCGAGCACGTCGCGGACCTCGAGCGCCTCCTTGTCGGAGAGCTGGAGCGCCTCGGTGAGCCCGAGGGTGACCGCGAGCCGCATGCGGTGCTCCATCATCTCCGGGGTGGGCTTCCCGCCCATCATGCCGGGGCCGGGGCCGGGCTCGGCGGCCGGCGGCGGGGCCCCCTGGGCGGCGGCGATCATCGGCACGGCGGCGAGCAACACGAGCAATCTCTTCATGGCTTCCTCCTTCTTCTCCTGCGTGGTGGTCAGGGTGGGCCCGGGGCGGGGGGCGCGAGGCGCGCGCCGCCCCGGAGCTCAGAGATCGGCGATGGCGATGTCGGCGTCGCGGCCCGCGCCCCGGTCCTCGACCGCGGCCGCCTCGTCGAGGAGCCGGTCGGGGTCCGGCGCCTCCCAGCCGGTCCGCGGGGCGGCGACCCCCACGGCGCCGCCCTCGATGGCCGCCGGGACCGCGCGCCCGCGGGGGCCC
>JAJXSQ010000128.1 GCA_021784495.1 Myxococcales bacterium
CGGGGCCCCGGGCGGCGGCGGGCGCGATCCGGGCCGGGGCGCGCCGCTCGCCGCCCCGATCTGGCCGCTCGGCGCTCCGATCCGACCGCTCGGCCGGCCGCGCCTTGCGGGGGTGGCGCAAAGCGTGCGTAGATCCCGCCCGCCATGCCGACCGTCGCGCTCTTCGTCCCCTGCTACGTCGATCAGTTCTACCCCCGGGTGGCCGAGGCCACGCTCCAGCTGCTCGAGCGCCACGGCTGCAAGGTCGTCTTCCCGGAGGATCAGGCCTGCTGCGGCCAGCCGATGGCCAACTCGGGCGCGGCGGCCGAGGCCGTCCCGCACGCCGAGCGCTTCCTCCGGACCTTCGAGCCCTACGAGTACGTGGTCGCGCCGTCGGGGAGCTGCGTCTCGATGGTGCGCCACCAGTACGCCGGCCTGGTGCCGGCCCACCCGGCGCTGGAGAAGGTGCGCCACGCCACCTACGAGCTCTGCGAGTTCCTCCACGACGTCCTCGGCGTCCGCCGGGTCGAGGGGAGCTTCGCCCGGACCGTCGGGCTCCACCGGAGCTGCCACGCCCAGCGGGAGCTCCGGCTCGCGAGCGGGAGCGAGCGGATGGTCCCGCCCTTCGACAAGGTGAAGACCCTGCTCGCCACCCTCGGCGGGATCCGGCTCGTCGAGCCCTCGCGCACCGACGAGTGCTGCGGCTTCGGCGGCACCTTCGCGGTCCAGGAGGAGGCGGTCAGCTGCCTCATGGGCCGCGACCGGCTCGACGACCACGCGCAGGCCGGCGCCGAGGTGATCACCGGCGTCGACATGAGCTGCCTCATGCACCTCGACGGGCTGGCGCGCAAGGAGCGGCGCCCCGTCCGGATCCTGCACGTCGCCGAGGTGCTGCTCGGGGAGGAGGCCTGACATGGGACACCCGGAGGCCGCCGCCCGCTTCGCCGCCGACGTCCCGCGCACCCACTGGCACGACCAGGCCCTCTGGTTCATGCGGGTCAAGCGCGACCGCGCCGCCGCCCAGATCCCCGAGTGGGAGCGGCTCCGCGAGCTGGCGCAGGAGATCAAGGCCCACACCCTCTCCGACCTGGCCGGCTACCTCGAGCAGTTCGAGCGGAACGCGACCGCGCGCGGCGCGGTCGTGCACTGGGCGGCCGACGCCGAGGAGCACAACCGGATCGTCCACGGCCTGCTCGCCGCGCGCGGCGCCACCCGGGTGGTGAAGTCGAAGTCGATGCTCACCGAGGAGTGCGGCCTCAACCCCTACCTCGAGGCGCGCGGCGTCGAGGTGGTGGACACCGATCTCGGCGAGCGGATCGTGCAGTTCCGCGGCGAGCCCCCGAGCCACATCGTCCTCCCGGCGATCCACATCAAGAAGGAGGAGATCGGCGCCCTCTTCCACGAGCGGCTCGGCACCGCCGCCGGCGCGAGCGACCCCGCCTACCTGACCGAGGCGGCGCGCGGCCACCTCCGGGAGAAGTTCCTCGGCGCGCAGGCCGGCATCACCGGCGTGAACTTCGCCGTCGCCGACACCGGCGCCGTCGTGGTCTGCACCAACGAGGGGAACGCCGACATGGGGACCTCGCTCCCCCCGCTCCACGTCGCGTCGATGGGGATCGAGAAGATCGTCCCGCGCGCCGCCGACCTCGGGGTCTTCCTCCGCCTCCTCGCCCGGAGCGCGACCGGCCAGCCGGTGACCACCTACGCCACCCACTTCGTCGGGCCGCGCCCCGGGAGCGAGCTCCACGTCGTCCTGGTCGACAACGGGCGGAGCGACCTGCTCGGGCGCGATCCCTTCCGGCGCGCGCTCTCCTGCATCCGCTGCGGCGCGTGCATGAACACCTGCCCGGTCTTCCGCCGCTCCGGCGGCCACAGCTACGGGGTGCCGGTCCCGGGGCCCATCGGCTCGGTCCTCTCCCCGGCGCGCGACCCGGCGCGGAACGCGAGCCTCCCCTTCGCCTCCACGCTCTGCGGCTCCTGCGCCGACGTCTGCCCGGTCCGGATCGACCTCCACCACCAGCTCCTCGCCTGGCGCGGCGTCCTGCTGGCCGGCGGCCAGGTGGGGGCGAGGAAGCGGCTCGGCCTCCGGCTGGCCGCGTGGATCCTGGCGACGCCGCGCCGGCTGGAGTGGGCCGGTCGGATCTCCCGCCTCGGGCTCCGCCTCCTCCCCGCCGGGCTCGCGGCCCGCCTGGCCGGCCCCTGGGGGCGACAGCGGGCCCTCCCCGCCCCGGCCGCCGAGAGCTTCCGCACCCGCTACCGGAGGACGCATGGCCGCCCGTGACCGGATCCTGTCGAGCCTCCGCCGCGCCGCCCCGCCCGGCCCCCCGCTCCCGGTCCTGGACCGGGTCGGGGTGAGCTTCCCCGACCTGCCGGCGCGCCTCGGCGAGGCGGTGGCCGCGGTCGGCGGCGTGATGATCCGGGTCGCCGATCTGGCGGCCGCCGACGCCGCGCTGCGGGCGCTCCCCGTCCACCGCGACGCCCGCAGCGTCGTCTCGCTCGTCCCCGGCGTCGGCGCGGCGACGCTCGACGCCGCCGCGGTCCGCGATCCGCACGAGCTGGCGCACCTCGGCCTGTGCGTGCTCCGCGGGGCGCTCGCGGTCGCCGAGAACGGCGCGGTCTGGATCGAGGGGGCGAGCCTCCCGCACCACGCGCTCGCGGTCATCCCCGAGCACCTGGCGGTGGTGGTGGACGCGGCGGCCATCGTCCCCGACCTGCACGCGGCCTACGCCCGGCTCGACCTCCCCGGGCGACCGCGCTGGGGGCTCTTCCTCGCCGGCCCCTCGAAGACCGCCGACATCGAGCAGTCGCTGGTGATCGGCGCCCACGGCGCCCGGAGCAGCACGCTCCTGCTGGTGGGGTGAGTCGATGGCCGTCGACCGGGACTTCTGGCAGCTCGCCGCCCGGTTCGTGGAGTTCGTCCACCGCGAGACCGGCATGCCGCTCATCGTCTGCGACGGCGAGGGGGTGATCCGCGAGGCGGTGGACCGGCGGCGGATCGGCACCAGCCACGCCGGCTCGGTCAAGATCCTGCGAGGCGAGGTGGACGAGTGGGCGGTGACCGCCGAGGAGGCGGCCGCCAACCCCGCGGTGCGAGAGGGCTTCAACGCCCCGATCGTCATCGACGGGGTGCGGGTCGGCACCTTCGGTATCGGCGGCGCCATCGCCGAGGCGCGCCCCCTCGCCCGGATCTCGGCGGCGGTCCTCGCCGCCTGGATGGGGGACCTGGGCCGCGCCCGCGGGCTCGCCGAGGGCGCGGAGCGCGTGCACGGCGGGGTGGCGACGCTCAGCGGCCGGATCGAGGCCGCCTCGGCGCGCTCGACGGCGGCGGCCGGGATCTCCGGCCGCGCGTCGGCGCTGGCGGCCGAGAAGCTCACCGCGGCCGACGAGGTGGTGCGGACGGTCCACGGGATCGCGCAGCAGAGCCGGATGCTCGCGATCAACGCCTCGGTGGAGGCGACCCGCGCCGGCGACGGCGGCCGGGCGTTCGGGGTGCTGGCGCGCGAGATGCTCGCCCTCGCCGACGACGCCCGCGACGCCTCGGCCCGGATCGGCCTCACCCTCGGGGAGATCCGGGGCGCGCTCGGCCAGCTGGAGGAGGCGGCGCGGGGATCGGCGGCGAGCGCCGGCGAGCAGCTCGCCACCCTCCGGGAGGTGCTGACCCTCCTGGAGGCGCTCGAGGGTGCGGTCGGGAAGCTCGCCCGCCCGCTCGACCGCGGGGAGCGCGGGTAGCGGCTTGATCCTCTCGGTCGCATCGCCGACGCTCCACCTCCTGCTGGCGCTGCTGGAGGCCACCTCGGTCTTCATGGTGCTCTTCTACCTGCTGGGGCGCTTCCCGGCCTTCGACCCGCGCAGCGGCGTCTGGACGCCCACCACCTGGCTCCTCCTCTGGGCCTTCCTCAGCACCGTCTCGATCCTCGGCAGCTACCTCGGGATCCGGCTCCCCGGCGGCGTGATCGGCAACTCGCGCGCCGTCGCCTCGATCCTGGCGGGGCTGCTCGGCGGACCCTGGCTCGGCCTGGCGGTCGGCGGCACCGCCGGCCTGCACCGGCTCACGCTCGGCGGCTTCACCGCCCTCTCCGGCGCCATCGCCACCACCTCCGAGGGACTGATCGCCGGGCTCGTCTCGCGCCGCTTCCGGCGCGACTCCGGCGGCAGCTGGCTCCCGGACTGGCGGGTGGCGGCGCTGGTCACCGCCGCCGGCGAGACGATGCACATGGGGATCGTGATCCTGGTCTCCCGGCCCGTCGCCGACTCGGTCGCGGCGGTCGAGGTCATCGGCCCCCCGATGATCGTCGCCAACTCCATCGCCGCGGCGATCTGGACGCTCCTCATGCGCGACCGGCTCCAGCTCCTCGACCAGGTGGCCGCCACCTCGTCGACGCGGGCGCTCCGGGTGGCCGAGCGGACCCTCGGGATCCTGGGCCGGGGGTTCGGGTCGGAGACCGCCCCCGAGGTGGCCCGGATCATCCTGGAGGAGACCGGCGCCGGGGCGGTGGCGATCACCGACCGGACGACGGTCCTCGCCTTCGAGGGGATCGGCGGCGATCACCACCGCGCCGGCGGGCCGATCGTCTCGCCCCTCTCGCGGCGCGCCATCGAGCGCCGCGAGCTGGTCTTCGCCGACGGCGTCCACGAGCACTTCGTCTGCCCCCTCTCCCCGGCCTGCCGCCTCGACGCGGTGCTGGTGGCGCCGCTGGTGGTGGACGGGAGCATCGTCGGCACCGTCCAGCTCTACGAGCCGCGCGATCGCCGCTTCCGCTCGGTGAACCGGAGCCTCGGCGAGGGGCTCGCCGGGCTCCTCTCCTCGCAGCTGCTCGCCGCCCGGTACGAGGAGGCGAAGGGGCTCCTCACCCGCCAGGAGCTGAAGCTGGTCCAGGCGCAGGTGAACCCCCACTTCCTCTTCAACGCGCTCAACACCGTCGCCGCGGTGCTCCGCGCCGACCCCGAGCGCGCCCGCGCGCTCCTCCTCCACCTCGCCGCCTTCTTCCGGAAGAACCTGAAGCGCCCCGCCGAGCTGGCCACCCTCCGGGAGGAGCTCGAGCACGTCGGCGCCTACCTGGAGATCGAGCGGGCGCGCTTCGCCGACCGGCTCCGGATCGAGACCGAGGTCGATCCGGCGCTCCTCGACCTCCGCCTGCCCGCCTTCACCCTCCAGCCGCTCGTCGAGAACGCCTTCAAGCACGGCCTCGCGCAGCTGCTCCGCCCGGGGACCGCCCGCATCCGCGCCCGCCGGTCGGGCCCCGACGCGCTCATCGAGATCGAGGACGACGCCGGCGCCTACGTGGAGCCGGTCGGCGGCGAGGGGCTCGGGATGCGGCTGGTGGACAAGCGGATCAAGAACCTCCTCGGCGCCGAGTTCGGCGTCGCCGTCTCCTGCGTCCCGGGGGAGCTCACCCGGGTCACGGTGCGCGTCCCGCTGCCCGGAGGGCGCGCGTGATCCGGGCGCTGGTGGTGGACGACGAGGTGCACGCCCGCGAGGAGCTCGCGGCGCTCCTCGCCGAGACCGGCGCCGTCGAGGTGGTGGGCGCCTGCGCGAACGCCGTCGAGGCCATCCCCGCCCTCCGCCGCCTCCGGCCGGACGTGCTCTTCCTCGACGTGCAGATGCCCGCCGTCTCCGGCTTCGAGCTCCTGGGGATGCTCGACGCCGCCGAGCTCCCCCGGGTCGTCTTCGTCACCGCGCACGACGCCTTCGCGCTGCGCGCCTTCGAGGAGAACGCGGTCGACTACCTGCTGAAGCCGGTCGAGCCGGCCCGGCTCCGGCGGACGATCGACCGGCTCCGCCAGGGCCCAGGCGGCCCGCTCCCGGCGGCGCTCGCGGCGCCGCCCCTCCGCCGCGTCCCCTGCCTGGGCGCCCGCGCCATCCGGCTCGTCGACGTGGCCGAGATCGAGTCGGTCCGCTCCTCGGAGGCGGGCGTCCACGTGATCACCGCCGCGGGCGAGCACTTCACCGAGCTGACCCTGCGGGTGCTCGAGGAGCGCGCCGGGCTGCTGCGGGTCCACAAGCAGCACCTGGTCAACGTCGAGCGGGTGATGGAGATCGAGCTCGGCGGGGAGGAGGGGGCGACGGTGCGGACCCGCTCCGGCCGCGCCGTCCCGGTGAGCCGCCGCTTCCTGCCGGGGCTCAAGCAGCGGCTCGGCATCTGAGGCGCGATGGCGCGGCGCGGCATGGCGCGCCGGTCGGCCCCTCCCGGGCGCCGGTCAGCCGACGCCCCAGACCGGTCGCTCGCCGCGACTTCCCGCCCGCGGCGGGGCGTGCTCCACTCCCCTTCCGTGCCTGCCCGCGACCGCGATCTCGAGGCGCTTCCCCTCCCCTTCCGGGAGCTCCATGGCGCGCTGCTCGGCCCCCTCCCGCCCGAGCGGCTGATCGTCGATCCGCTGCGCCTGCTGGCGCTCGGGACCGACGCGAGCTTCTACCGGCTCGTTCCCAGGCTGGCGGTCCTGGTGCGGAGCGCGGACGAGGTCACGGCCCTCCTCCGGGAGGCCGCGGCGCGCGCGCTCCCCGTCACCTTCCGCGCCGCCGGGACGAGCCTCTCCGGGCAGGCGGTCTCCGACTCGGTCCTGGCGATCGTCGCCGGCGGCTTCCGCGACCGACAGATCCTCGACG
>JAJXSQ010000129.1 GCA_021784495.1 Myxococcales bacterium
GAGCTGCGGCGCCTCCTGGCCGATCCGCGGCTGCGCGCCGTCCTCGAGCGCGCCGGGCTGGCCCCCGGCTCCGCCGGGGAGCCGGGGGAGGCGCTCCGCCGGAGCCCCGAGCTCCGGGCCCTCCTCCGCGGCGAGCGCGCCCCGGACGACCCCTGACGGCCCCTTGCCGCCGGCGCGCCCGCCCGTGCTAGATAGGCGCCCATGCCGACCACCGACATGCCGCTCCTCGAGTTCGTCCTCGGGAACTTCAAGAACTTCAACGCCCGCGCGACCCGGGACGCGCTGATCGCCTACTGGCGGCACGTCGAGGGGGGCGGAAAGATGTTCTGGGCCGTGGCCGGGGCCATGTCCTCGGCGCAGCTCGGCATCTCGCTCGCCCCGGCGATCCGCGCCGGGCTGATCCACGGCTTCTCGGTGACCGGGGCCAACCTCGAGGAGTCGCTCTTCCGGCTGGTGGCGCACGACGGGTACCGCGACTTCCCCGACTACCGCTACTTCACCAAGGAGGACGACACCCGGATCCTCGAGGCGCGGATGCGGCGGGTGACCGACACCAGCATCCCCGAGGACGAGGCGTTCCGGGCCGTCGAGCGCTTCCTGGTCCCGACCTGGAAGGCGGCGACCGAGGCGGGGACCCGCCGCTTCTGGCACGAGTACTTCTACGAGCTGATCCAGGCGATCGGCCCCGAGCTCCACCAGGGCGATCCCGAGGCCTGCTGGCTCCTCGCCGCGGCGCGGGCCGGCCTGCCCATCGTCGTCCCCGGCCACGAGGACTCCACCTTCGGGAACATCTTCGCGTCGCACGTGAAGACCGGGGAGTGCAGCGCGTCGATCGTGAAGTCGGGCATCGAGTACATGGCCGCCTTCTACGACCAGTACCGCGAGCTCTCCGCCGGGCCCGGCGTCGGCTTCTTCCAGGTCGGCGGCGGGATCGCCGGCGACTTCCCCATCTGCGTGGTGCCCTCCATCAAGTACGACCTGGGCGAGCCGGTGAAGCCCTGGGCCTACTTCTGCCAGATCTCGGACTCCACGACCTCCTACGGCTCCTACTCCGGGGCGACGCCGAACGAGAAGATCACCTGGGACAAGCTCACCAAGGACACGCCGATGTTCGTCGTCGAGTCGGACGCGACCATCGTCGTCCCGCTCCTGCTCGGCGCGCTCCTCGAGTGCCGGCGGAACCCGGCGCGCGCCGACGCGCTGATCGCCGGCCTCTCCCCGGAGAGGAAGGCCTAGCCGGCCGGGGCGCTAGGAGGGCCGGAGGCCCACCGGGATCGCGAGCTGGACGAGCCCCACCTGGCCGCCCGGGCTGGTCTTGAAGGCGAGGTCCGCCAGCTTCGACTGCCGGTAGACGTCGAGCATCCGCTCCTGCCCCTGCCGCCAGACCTCGACCATCGTGCAGGCGGGGGTGTGGCCGCAGGCGTCCTCGCCGTCGAGGCAGACGTTGAGCGCCACCGGCCCCTCGACCGCCTCGATCACGTCGAGGAAGCTGACCTCGGCGGGCGCGCGCGCCAGCGCGTAGCCGCCGTGCGGGCCGCGGGTCGACCGGACGAGCCCCTGGTCGACCAGCGTCTTCAGGATCTTGGCGAGGAAGTCCTCGGGGACGTCCATCTGCCGCGCGATCTCCCGGAAGGGGACCACCGCCTCGAGCGAGATCGAGGCGAGGTAGATCATCGCCCGCAGGCCGTAGTCGATCTTGCGGGAAATCCGGAGTACGTGCTGCATTCACACCTCTCCGCCTGGCATGCTCCCCGTCGCCAGCAAGGGAGCGCATCCTACCACGACCGAGGGACGCCCGACATGGACGGCCGAGGTGCGATAGACCTCCACAGCCACTCGCTCGCCTCCGACGGCCAGTACCCGCCGGCGGAGGTCGCCCGCCTCGCCCGCGCCGCCGGGGTCGGGACCTGGGCGCTCTGCGATCACGACACCGTCGCCGGCCTCGGGGAGGCGGCGGCCGCGGCCGCGGCGCAGGGGTTGCGCCTCGTCCCCGGGATCGAGCTGTCGGCCTTCCTCGGCGCGCGGGAGATCCACCTGCTCGGCCACTTCGTGGATCCGAGCCACCCGGCGCTGGAGCGGTTCGAGGAGCTGCTCGCGGTCGAGCGGCGGCGGCGGATGGCGGTGATCCTGGAGCGGCTCGCCGCGCTCGGCGTCCCGGTGACCGCGGCGGCGGTGGAGCGCTTCAGCGGCGGGCGGACGATCGGTCGGCCCCACGTCGCCCGGGCGGTGGTCGAGGCGGGCGGCGCGGCGTCGGTGAAGGAGGCGTTCGACCGCTACCTGGGGGAGGGGCGGCCGGCCTTCGTCCCGCGCTTCCGGCTGGAGGCGGCCGAGGCGGTGGCGCTGGTCCGCGGCGCCGGCGGGACGGCGACGGTCGCCCACCCGGCCCTGAGCGGCCTCGACGAGGCCTCCCTGGCGCGGCTGGCCGGCGCGGGGGTCGACGGGCTCGAGGTGGACCACCCGGAGCAGCCGGCGCCCGAGCGGGCGCGGCTGCGCGCCGCCGCGGGGGCGCTGGGGCTGGTCGCCACCGCCGGCTCCGACTTCCACGGGCCGGCGGTCGCGCCGGACCGCCGGCTGGGGATGGTGTCGATGGGCGCCGACGCGCTCGCGGCGCTCGAGCGGCGGCGCCCCTGAGGGCCGGCGGCGCGGGGCCGGCGCCGCTCAGCCGCGGAAGATCTGGAGCGAGGCGCCGGTCCAGTCGACCATCGGGGTCCACCAGACGCCGAAGACGAGGATGGCGATCGCCGAGGCGCCGAGGAGCGCCTGGTAGAGCGCCGGCGGGGCGGGGACCGCCGCCGGCTCGCGCGCCGGCACGTCGATGAACATCGCCCGCACCACCCGCACGTAGTAGTAGAGCGAGATCGCGGTGTTGATCGCGCCGATCGCCGCGAGCCCGGCGTACCAGTTCCCGCCCGGCCCGCCGATCCGCGCGAAGACCGCGTAGAACAGGTACCACTTCCCGACGAAGCCGGCGAAGGGCGGCAGGCCGGTGAGCGAGAAGAGGAAGATCGCGAAGGCGGTGGCCGCGAGCGGGTGGCGCCGGCCGAGCCCCCGGTAGTCGAGGAGCGACTCGGAGCCGGTCGCCTCGGCGACCAGGATCACCGCGAGGAAGGCGCCGACGTTCATCACCAGGTAGACCAGCAGGTAGATCATGACGGCCTGGACGCCGAGGTCGCTGGCGGCCGAGAGCCCCATGAGCGTGTAGCCGGCGTGGGCGATCGAGGAGTAGGCCAGGAGCCGCTTCACGCTGGTCTGGGCGAGCGCGGTCAGGTTGCCGAGCGTCATCGTGATGGCCGCGATGATCCCGATGATCGCCGGCCAGGGCAGGCCGCCGGCGGCGACCCCCAGGCCGGCGGCGACCGGCGAGGGGCCGGAGAGCGCGCCGTAGAAGAACCGGAGCGCCAGGGCGAACCCGGCCGCCTTCGGGCCGACCGACAGGAAGGCGGTGAAGGGCGTGGGCGCGCCCTCGTAGACGTCCGGGCACCACATGTGCCACGGGACCGCCGCGACCTTGTAGCCGATGCCGGCGGCGACGAGGATGAGCGCCACGACGAGGGTGAGCCGGGTCGCGGCGGCGGGGAGGCCGGTCGCCTGGAGGAGCTGGATCTGGCCGGCGAGCTCGTGGAAGCTGGTGGTCCGGAGCAGCCCGTAGAGGTAGCTCATGCCGAAGAGCATGAGGCCCGAGGCCACGCCGCCGTAGATGACGTACTTCAGCGAGGCCTCGGCCGCCCGCCGGTCCCCCTTGCGGAAGCCGGAGAGGACGTAGCTGGTCATGGAGACCAGCTCGATCGCCAGGTAGGCCATCAGCAGGTCGGTGGCGCTGGCCATGAGGAAGAGGCCGAGCACGATCGCCATGAGCAGGGCGTAGAACTCGCCGAGCCGGGCCGCCGGGAAGTCCTTCCCCGGCGCCGCGATGAGGACGGTGAGCGCCGCCGCCGCGAGGAAGAGCCACTTGAAGAAGGTCGCGAAGGCGTCGCTGGCGATCATCCCGTTGAAGAGGGCGCGGCTCCCGGCCGGCTGGGCGGCGAGGAGCCCGGCGGTGATCGCCAGCACCGCCAGGGCGCTGGCGGCGAGCCAGGTCCGGCGGGCGGCGTCGCGCTTCCAGCGGAGGTCGGCCACGAGCAGGGCCACGGTCCCGAAGGTCAGGGCCAGCTCCGGCCGGAAGTGGACGGCCGAGGCGAGGTTCGCGGAGACGAGGGGGAGGAGTTCCGTCACGGCTGGCTCCCGGGCCCGCTACAGCGGGCGGATGTTCTGCACCAGCGCGTGGAGGGTCCCGTTGATCGTCCCCAGGATCGCCTGCGGGTAGAAGCCCAGGACGATGGCGATGGCCGCGAGCGGGTAGAGGGTGATCCGCTCGCGCCAGACGAGGTCCGGGTAGTGGGCGTAGGTCTGGTTGAGCTTGCCGAGGAACATCCGGTGGATGGCCCACAGGTAGTAGGCCGCGGTGATGATCACGCTCGTCGCCGAGATCACGGTGTAGAGGGTGAAGACCGGGAAGGCGCCGGAGAAGACCAGGAACTCGGAGATGAAGCCGGCGAGCCCGGGGAGGCCGAGCGAGGCGAAGAAGGCGAGCCCCATGATCGCCGAGTACTCGGGGAGCGCCGAGGCGAGGCCGCCGAACCGCTCGATCTCGCGGTGGTGGGCCCGGTCGTAGATCACCCCGACGATGAGGAAGAGCATCGGGCTGATGATGCCGTGGGTGAAGAGGTTCAGCACCGCGCCCGAGATCCCCTGCGGGGTCATGGAGGCCATGCCGAGGAGGGAGAAGCCCATGTGCGAGACGGAGGAGTAGGCGATGAGCTTCTTCAGGTCCTTCTGGGCGAGGCAGACGAAGGCCGCGTAGACGATGTTGATCACCCCGAAGACCGCCATGGCGTTCGCCGCCCAGGCGGTGGCGTCGGGGAGCACCCCGTAGTTGAAGCGGAGGATGCCGTAGATCCCCATCTTGAGGAGCACGCCGGCGAGGATGACCGAGATCGGCGTGGGGGCCTCGACGTGCGCGTCGGGCAGCCAGGTGTGGAAGGGGAACATCGGGATCTTCACGGCGAAGCCGATGAAGAGCCCGACGAAGACGATCTTGGTGAAGGCGAAGCCCATGATCGGGGCGGCGCCGGCGAAGACCCCGGCGCGGCCCTGGCGGGCGAGCTCCACCAGGTTGAAGGTGTGGGCCGCGGACATGGTGCCGTCGGCGAGCAGCGCCGGCTGGCTGGTGTAGTAGAGGGCGATGATGGCCAGCAGCATCAGGACCGAGCCGGCCAGGGTGTAGAGGAAGAACTTGATCGCCGCGTACTCCTTCCGCGGGCCGCCCCAGACGCCGATGAGGAAGTACATCGGCAGGAGCATGACCTCCCAGAAGACGTAGAAGAGGAACATGTCCAGGGCGACGAAGGTGCCCATCATGCCGGTCTGGAGCAGGAGGAGCATCGCCATGTAGCCGGGCACCATCCGCACCGAGAAGTGCTTGGGGTGGGCCGGATCGTCGTGGCCGTCCTCGACCATCCCGGCCATCTCCGCCGCCTTCTTCCCGGTCCACCAGGGCATCGAGGCGATGGTGGCGATGAAGGAGACGAGGCCGGAGAGGAGCACCATCGAGATCGACAGGCCGTCGGCGCCGACGAAGTACTCGACGTTGAAGGCCCGGATCCAGACGGTGTGGGCGACGAGCTGCGCCCCGGGCACCGCCGGGTCGTAGAGCCGCCAGGCGGCGACGGCCGCCAGGAAGGAGACGCCGCTGGTGACCAGGGCGATCCAGCGGCTGGCGTCGTCGACGCCCTTCTTCCCCAGGCCGGCGGTGGCCCGGACGATCATGAGGAGGACGATGAGCGCGGCGCCGGCGAGCGGCGCGAAGGTGGCCCAGGTGAGGACGTTGCCTTCGGTGAAGGGGGACATTCGGCAGGCTCCTTGGAGGGCTAGCTGATGAGGAAGTTGACCAGGACCACCACCAGCGCCCCGCCGAGGGCGCCGTAGAGGTAGGTCTGGATGCGGCCGGTCTGGACGAGGCGGAGCGAGCGCCCGAGCCCCATGGTCGCGGCCCCGACGGCGTTCACGGCGCCGTCGACGAGGTAGCGGTCGATGGCGCCGTCGATCCCGGCGAAGCCGCGGGTGACGGTCCCGGCCAGGTTCACCGCCCGATCGATCACCTCGCCGTCGAACCAGGACATGGCGCGGGCGAAGCGGGCGGCGGGCCGGAGGACGAGCCACTCGTAGAACTCGTCGACGTAGTACTTGTTGTAGACCGTCGTCCAGAGCCCCTTCCAGCGCTCGATCCGGGCGGCGAGGAGGGCCGAGTTCCGGTCGTCCTTGTAGAGGGCGCGGGCGGCGAGGAAGCCGATCGAGGCGGCGAGGACCCCGAGCCCCTGGAAGACGAACTCCAGCGCGCGCGGCTCCTCGGCGAAGCGGACCTGGGCGACGAGCACCGGCTCGAGCCAGCGCTCGAGCGCCGGGGCGACGTGGGTCCAGGCGGCCGGCAGCCCGAGGAAGAGGGTCAGGACCGAGCCGGTGGCCAGGGTGGCGAGGACCAGGGTGATCTGCCAGGGGGACTCGTGCGGGGTCCCGCCGTGGTGGCCGTGGCCG
>JAJXSQ010000130.1 GCA_021784495.1 Myxococcales bacterium
TCTGGACGTCCGTGGATAGCGGGGCGACCTGGACCGCTCAGGCCTCTGCCCCGAACTGTTCAGTCATCGCCTCATCCGCGGACGGGACCCATCTCGCGGCGGCATGCGGACAGATCTGGACGTCCGTGGATAGCGGGGCGACCTGGACCGCTCGGGCCTCTTCCCAAAACTGGTATGGCATCGCCTCATCCGCGGACGGGACCCACCTCGCGGCGGCCGCCTGGGGCGGGCAGATCTGGACGTCCGCAGACAGCGGGGCGACCTGGACCGCTCAGGCCTCCACCCAAAACTGGTATGGCATCGCCTCATCCGCGGACGGGACCCACCTCGCGGCGACGGCGTCCGGCGGGCAGATCTGGACGTCCGCAGACAGCGGGGCGACCTGGACCGCTTGGGCCTCTACCCAATACTGGTATCGCATTGCCTCCTCCGCGGACGGGACCCACCTCGCGGCGGCCTCCGGCCAGATCTGGACCTCCTCAACGGCGGACGGCGCCGCGAGATCACTGACCCTGCCTTACGGCTCAAGCGCCACGTTGTCCTACGAGGGCTCCGGACAATTCCTCGTCGGAGCGGCGACGGGTTCAGTGTTTGCCTATTAGCGGAGGCGAGGGGGTTTCCCGCGGGCGAAGATTTAGCGAGAGCCCCTCAGGGACCGTGAATCCGGTCAAGTCCCGAATCTTGTGTGAATCGCACTTCGCGTGAAGCTCCTCGGGCACATCAACAGACCCGATCCGCGCTTGGCTGGGACGGGTTCGATCGGCGCCGAGGAGCGGGTTCAAGCGGCGCTGGGCGTAGGCCGGCCAGCGGGGTCGGCCGCGGGACGGTTCGTGCTGTCTGCGCGCGAGGAGGAAGGGGCGGCCTTCGGGCCGGTGGTTCAGGTGATGGCGTGAACGACTTCGCGATGATCGATGACCGGGGCGGCGAGGAGCGCGTCGCGTTGCGTCTCCATGGCGCGGTCCTACGACATCCGCAACGCCGACCTGCTGTTCCAGGTCGTCAGCCGCCGCTACGAGAAGCGCAGCATTGTCCTCACCACGAACCTCACGTTCGGTGAGTGGCCCTCCATCCTCCCCAACGCTGCCTGCACCACCGCACTCATCGACCGACTCGTCCACCACTCCGAGATCATCAGCATCGAGGGCAGACGTGGGGGATCGCTGACCTCCTTCCCGCGCCAGGACGGCAAGCACCGTCTCGTGAGCGGCACCTACAAGGCCTTCAAGGCAGACTGCCTGACGGTCGGAATCACGCCGCAGCGGCAGTACGAGAGCCGCGCCAGTTTCCGCAGCCTGGCAAAGGCCGGCGGGGCCAGCAGCGACGTGCTGAAGATGATCACGCACCCGAAGCCGGTCGACGGGCAGGAATTCTACGACCGCGTTCGGCTGATGTGGTCGCGCATGTGCGAGGCGATCCTCGCCATCCCTGTCAGCGCCTGGGACGGCACGCCCGTGGAGGTCCCGTGGCCCTCCACGACGCCGACGCCCCCCGCACCGCCCTCGCCCCCTGGGTCCGCCAAGCCGGCGCCTCCTGCGCAGCCTGAGGCTGCGTCCGGCGCTTCCGCGGCCGAGGTTACGGCGGAGGTTACGTTCAGGGTTACGGTCGCCGGGCCCACCAACGAAAAGCCCCCGACATCCTTGGAGAATGTCGGGGGCCAGATGGAGCGGGAAAAGGGATTTGAACCCTCGACCCTCGCCTTGGCAAGGCGATGCTCTACCACTGAGCTATTCCCGCAAGGGTCTCGCGAGGGTCCGGGTTATAGAGGGTGGCCTCGCGGGGTGTCAAGGGCGTTCCCACCGCCCGCCTCGGGCCCCCGGTAGACGGCCCGGATGAAGCCGGCGAAGTAGTTCACCGCCGACCAGACCGAGAAGACCAGCGACAGGTAGAGGAGCCAGGTGCCGACGCGGTTGTAGTCCACGTCCACGGCGCCGAACCCGAGGTCGAGCGGGTAGACGTAGTGGAGCAGGAGGAAGGTGATGGCGACCACCTGGAACGCCGTCTTGTGCTTCCCCTCCTGCCCGGCGGCGATCACGATCCCCTCGCTCATGGCGATGGTCCGCAGCCCGGTCACGATGAACTCCCGCGCCATGATCGCGATGACCACCCAGGCGGCCACCCGCCCGAGGTGGACGAGCATGACGAGCGCGGCCATGACCACCAGCTTGTCGGCGAGCGGATCGAGGAACTTGCCGATCACCGTCACCAGCCCCCGCCGCCGCGCCACCCAGCCGTCGAGGAAGTCGGTCGCGCCGGTGACGGCGTAGAGGTTCGCGGCCACGAAGCTGTCCCGCCGGGACTCGTGGTACGTGTACCAGAGGATCACCGGGATCATGGCGATCCGCACCATGGTGATCGCGTTCGGGAGGTTGAGCGCCTCGCGGCGCAGGGAGCGCGCGCTCACCGGCCCGCCCTGTACGCCCGGTAGAGGGCCACCACCTTGCTCACGTAGTCGCGGGTCTCGGGGATGTCCGGCACGCCGGCCGGCGCGCGGCGCACCGCCTCCGGCCCGGCGTTGTAGGCCGCCAGGGTCTTCACCATGTCTCCGGCGTACTGGTTGGCGAGGAGCCGGAGGTAGCGGGCCCCGCCGTCGATGTTCTGCGCCGGGTCCCAGGCGTCGGCGACGTACATCTCGCGCGCCGTCTCGGGCATGAGCTGCATGAGCCCCATGGCCCCCTTCTCGGAGAGGGCGCGGGGGTCGAAGTTCGACTCCACCGCCATCACCGCGAGGAGCAGCGCCTCGGGGAGCCGGTACTTCGCCGCCGCCAGCCGGACGTGGAGCGCGTAGGGCCCCGGGCTCCCCGCCGGCGGGAGCGCCCGGGCGCCGGCGCCGGCCGGGCGGTAGAGCCCCGCCTCGGCGCTGGCGCGGCGCACCCGGTGGTACCGCGGATCGCTCGGCGCGTTGGTGATGTGGATGACGCCGTCCGGATCCACGTAGGAGTAGAGCTCGCCGGCCCGGGCGGCGCCGGGCGCGGCGAGGCAGGCGGCGAGGAGCGCCGGGAGGAGGGGTCGCGTCGCCATCCGCGCGAGACGCTAGCAGGGGCGGCCGGTGGGCGACAACTTCGCGGCCGCCGTGTGCTAGACCATCCGACATGCCTGCGCTCTCCCCCCGCGAGCACGTCGACTTCCTGGTCCTGGGCGGCGGCGTCGCCGGCCTCAGCTTCGCCCTCGAGGCGGCCGCCCACGGCTCGGTCCTGGTCCTCACCAAGCGCCAGCGCTTCGAGGGCTCCACCCAGTACGCCCAGGGCGGCATCGCCTCGGTGCTCGGCGCCGACGACCGCTTCGAGCTCCACGTCGAGGACACGCTCGTCGCCGGGGCCGGCCTCTGCAAGCGCGAGGCGGTCGAGGTGACCGTCCGCGAGGGGCCGGAGCGCATCCGCTGGCTCCTCGGGCTGGGGGTCGAGCTCGACCGGGAGGGGCCGGAGGCGCTCCACCTGACCCGGGAGGGCGGCCACTCCCGCCGCCGCATCGTCCACGCCAAGGACACCACCGGCCGCGAGGTCGAGCGGGTGCTCCTGGCGGCCTGCGAGGCGCGCGGCATCCGGCTCGTCGAGGACGCGGTGGCCGTCGACCTGATCACCAGCGGCAAGCTGGGGATGGGCGGGCCGAACCGCGCGCTCGGCGCCTACGTCCTCGAGCGCGCGACCGGGGACATCTCCGCGGTCTCGGCGGCGATCACCGTCCTGGCGACCGGCGGCGCCGGCAAGGTCTACCTCTACACCACCAACCCCGACGTGGGGACGGGCGACGGCGTGGCGATGGCCTGGCGGGCCGGCGCGACGATCGCCAACATGGAGTTCTTCCAGTTCCACCCCACCTGCCTCTTCCACCCGCAGGCGAAGAGCTTCCTCATCTCCGAGGCGCTCCGCGGCGAGGGCGGGATCCTCCGGAACGCCGCCGGCGAGCCGTTCATGATCCGCTACGACCCGCGCAAGGAGCTCGCGCCGCGGGACATCGTCGCCCGGTCGATCGACGCCGAGATCAAGCGGCGCGGGGACGACTGCGCCTACCTCGACATGACGCACCTCCCCAAGGGCTTCCTGCTCGAGCACTTCCCGCACATCCACGCGACCTGCCGGGAGTTCGGCATCGACATGGCGGTGCAGCCCATCCCGGTCGTCCCGGCGGCCCACTACATGTGCGGCGGGGTGGTGACCGACCTCGTGGGGCGCACCTCCATCCCCCGGCTCTACGCCGCCGGCGAGGTCGCCTGCACCGGCCTCCACGGCGCCAACCGCCTCGCCTCCAACTCGCTCCTCGAGGGGCTCGTCTTCGGGCGGCGCGCCGCCCTCCGGGCCGTCGACGAGCTCGGCGAGACGAGCGGACCGACCCCGACCATCCCCGACTGGAACCCGGGCGCCGCGCTGGCGCCGGACGAGGGGGTGGTCGTCGCGCACAACTGGGACGAGGTGCGGCGGCTGATGTGGAACTACGTCGGCATCGTCCGCTCCCAGAAGCGGCTCGAGCGCGCCCGCTCCCGCCTCGCGGTCCTCCGCGGCGAGATCCGGGACTATTACTGGCAGTACCGGGTGACGCCCGACCTGGTCGAGCTGCGGAACCTCGCCGACGTGGCCACGCTGATCGTCGAGTCGGCCCGCCACCGGAAGGAGTCGCGCGGGCTCCACTACGTGCTCGACTTCCCCCAGGCCGACGACCGGCAGCTGCGCGACACGGTCGTGGCGCTCGGCGACCTCGAGCCGCGGTAGGGGCCGCGGGCGAGGCCCCTCAGGGAAAGAGGTGCGGGCGGAGCGCCGGCGTCCCCCCCGGCCCGAAGTC
Organism: Myxococcales bacterium; assembly: GCA_021784495.1. Taxonomy (GTDB): domain Bacteria; phylum Myxococcota; class Myxococcia; order Myxococcales; family Anaeromyxobacteraceae; genus JADKCZ01. The sequence goes on from JAJXSQ010000130.1 coordinate 4,774, forward strand.
GAGGTCGAGCCGCCCGTAGGCGCTGGCGATGCGGAGGGTGAAGGGCCGGCCGTCGAGCGGCGCCCCCCCCCAGGGCACGTGGACCCGGTAGACGACGTCGAAGGTCCCCACGTAGGGGTAGAGCTGCACGATCGTGGCGTCGGCGCGCACCCCGGAGACCTTCGCGGCCGCGACCCGCCGGGACCCGTCGTCGATCTCGATCCGCCAGACGCTCCGCGGCGAGTCGAGGTCGTTGGCGACCTGGTCGGCGGCGTAGAAGGCCACCACGAAGTCCTCCCCCTGGGCCGCCTCGATCCGGGCGCGGGCCAGCTCCGCCTCCAGCTCCTCCGGGCTCCAGGCCTGCCAGGCCGCCAGTCGGCGCGCGAGCGCCTCGCGCACCGGCGCGGAGAGCCAGGTCGCCGACGCGGCGGCGCGCCGATCGAGGCCGTCGTAGAGCTCGGCCCCGCGCGAGGCGGCGTCGCGGCGCTGCGCCCACTCCCCCTCGTCGGTCGACGGCGTGGGGGCGCGGGGCAGCGCCCGGTCCACGGCCGCGCAGCCGGCCCCGGCGGCGACCAGCGCGAGGAGCCCGAGCACCCGGGACCGGAGGGCGGCGCCGGCGCCGCTCACGGGAGGAAGTCCCGGCGGGTGAAGAGGGCGGTGAGCGGCACCCCCGCCGCCTCGATCGCCTCGCGCCCCCCCTCGAGCCGGTCGACGAGCGCCAGGCAGGCGACCGGCTCCAGCCGCTCGGCGCGGCAGCGCTCGATCGCCTTGAGCGCCGAGCCGCCGGTGGTCACCACGTCCTCGAGGACCACGACGCGGCTGCCGTCCGGGATCGTCGTCCGACCCTCGATCCACTGGCCGGTGCCGTGCCCCTTCGGCTCCTTGCGGACGATGAAGGCGTCGACCGGTGCGTCGGCGCCGGGGTCGAGGAAGCTGGTGAGGGCCACCGCCGAGGCGATGGGGTCGGCGCCGAGGGTGAGCCCGCCCACGCCGCGCACCGCCGGGCGGAGCCGCCGCGTCTCCTCCCAGAGGAGGCGCCCGACGAGCACGTGCCCCTCGGCGGTGAGCGCGGTCCGCTTGCAGTCGACGTAGAAGTCGCTCTCCTTCCCGCTCGCCAGGACGACCTTGCGCCGCTCGAAGGAGAGGGAGCGCAGGAGCGCCAGCAGGCGCGCGCGGTCCGAGGGGTGGCTCATGGACGACCTCCGGCGAGCAGGGGGTGGATCTCGGCGACGTAGCGCAGCTGCGCCTCGAGGAGCGCTCGCGCCGCGGCGGGGACGTCGGGCCAGGCGTCGAGGACCTGGGCGAGGTCCACGTTCACCTCCCAGAGCCGCGCGGCGACGTCCCGCGCCAGCTCCTCGGCGGTGACCTCCGCCGCCGGCGCGTCGGGCGGGCCGCCCTGGAGGAAGGCGAGGAAGCGCTCGCGCACCTCCGGCTCGACCGGCGCGCGGACGAGCGCCTCGTCGAGGAGCTCCTCCGCCCAGGCGGCGCTCCGCAGCCCCGGGAGGCGGGCCCGCAGCGCCTCGAGCTCCGGAGCGGCGAGCGGCTCGCCGAGGAGCGCCGGCGCCAGGGCCAGCGCCCAGGCGTCGTCGTCGTCGAGCCGCGCGTGGACCCGGGCGAGCACCCGCTGGCGGGCGAGCAGCCGCACCGCCGCGAGCCGCCGGTGCCCCGCGACCACCTGCCAGCGGGGGGGGCCGTCGCCGGCGCCGGGGAGCGCGCGGAGCTCCACCGGCACGAGCTGGCCGAGCCGGGCGATCAGATC
>JAJXSQ010000131.1 GCA_021784495.1 Myxococcales bacterium
GCCGCCCCGCCTGCCCCTGCCTCTTCGCCCGCGCCGCCGCCCGGCGCCCGGCCCCCGGGCTCCCCGGCCGCCGGGGCCGCTCAGGTCCGGGGGGAGCCGGGCGGCGCGGCGTAGAGGCCGTCGAGGAGCTCCCGGTAGCGCGCCTCGACCACCTTCCGCTTCACCTTCTGGCTGGGGGTGAGCTCGCCCTCCGCCTCGGAGAGGTCGCGCGGCAGGACGGCGAAGCGCTTCACCGTCGCGAAGCGCGGGAGCGTCTCGTTCATGGCGTCGACCGCCGCCCGCACCAGCGCCTGGACCTCGGGGTGGCCGGCGGCCCGCTCCGGGGACAGCGCGCCGAGCCCCCGCGCCTCCGACCAGCGCCGCAGCGCGTCCGGGTCGAGGGTCACCAGCGCGGTGACGAACGGGCGGCGGTCGCCGTGGATCAGCACCTGCGAGAGCTGCGGGCAGCGCGCCTTGAGGCGCGCCTCGAGCTCGGTCGGGGCGACGAACTTCCCCCCCGAGGTCTTGATCAGGTCGCGCTTCCGGTCGGTGATCGCCAGGCGCCCGGCGGCGTCGAGGGTCCCGACGTCGCCGGTGTGGAGCCAGCCCTCGGCGTCGAGCGCCTCGGCGGTCGCCTCGGCCAGCCCGCGGTAGCCGCGCATGTTCCAGGGGGCGCGCATCAGCACCTCGCCGTCGGCCTCGAGGCGGACCTCGACCCCCGGGAAGGGCGGTCCGACCGTCCCCAGCCGGCGGTCCTGCGGGAGGTTGCAGTGGGTGGCGGCCGAGGACTCGGTGAGGCCGTAGCCCTCCAGGATCACGATCCCCATGGCGTCGAAGAACTCGGCGACGTCGCGGGAGAGCGGCGCCGAGCCGGAGATGAAGAAGCGGAGGCGGCCGCCGAACCGGTCGCGCACCCGGCGGAAGACGAGCCGATCGGCGACGGCGCGCTGGGCGGCGAGGAGCGGGCCGATCGGCCGCCCGTCGCGGGCCGCCTGCGCCGCCGCGCGCCCGACCCCGAGGGCCCAGTCGAAGATCGCGGCGCGGAGCGGCCCCTGGGACGAGGCGTCGAGGAGGACCCGCGCGTGGACCTTCTCGAAGATCCGCGGGACCGCGCAGACGAAGGTCGGCCGGACCTCCCCCAGGTTCTGCACCAGGCGGTCGATGCGCCCGTCGACCGCGGTGGGGAAGCCGATGCGGAGCTGCGCGGTGCCGATCATCTTCCCGAAGCTGTGGGCGAGCGGGAGCCAGAAGAGCTGGAGCGGGTCGGGGTGGGCGAGGATGCCGGAGCGCTCGATCGCCTCCGACTGGGCGACCCAGCCCGCGTGCGTGAGCTCGACCCCCTTCGGCTGGCCGGTGGTCCCCGAGGTGTAGATGAGCGTGGCCAGCGCCTCGGGCCGGACCGCCGCGCAGGCCTCCTCGAACGCGCCCGGGTGGGCCGCGTCGCGCGCCCGCCCGCGCGCCTCGAGCTCCGCGAGGGCCAGGGTCGAGCCGTCGGAGGCGCCGGGCCCCTCGAGGACGACCACGTGGCGGAGCCGGGGGAGCTCGGCCCGCCGGGTGAGGATCTTCGCGGCCTGGGCGGCGTCCTCGGCGAAGCAGACGACCGCGCCGGCGTCGGCGAGGATGAAGGCGCACTCCTCCGCGGTCGACGACGGGTAGATGGTGGAGGTGGCGCCGCCGGCGCAGAGGATCGCCAGATCGGCGAGCACCCACTCGATCCGGGTGCCGGCGAGGATGGCGCAGACCTCCTCGGCGGCGACCCCCAGCCCGGCGAGCCCCGCGGCGATCGCCCGGACGCGCGCCTCGGTCCCGGCCCAGGTGAGCCGGCGCCAGCCGTCCCCCTCCGGGTGGCGGAACGCCTCGGCGTCCGGGGTGCGCCCGACGCGGTCGAGGAAGAGCTCGGGGACGGTGCGCGGGCTCGCGGAGACCATGGCGGCAATGTACCGGCATCCCCGGGGGCGCGGAAGGCGCGACCGCCGGCGCCGCGCCTTCATCCGCCATCGCGGACGAGCGTCCGCTGCGCGCGCCACCCACCAGGAACCGCGGCAGCGCTTGACCCGGACGCATCCGTCGCATAGGATGCATGTCTAACTTAACGGATTCGACGAAAGGACCCGACCGCCATGGCCCTCCCGCCCACCCGCACCCCCCGCTTCGAGACGCTCCAGGTCCACGCCGGACAGGAGCCCGACCCGACCACCCGGTCGCGCGCCGTCCCGATCTACCAGACGACCTCCTACACCTTCGACTCGGCGGAGCACGGAGCCAACCTCTTCGCGCTCAAGCAGTTCGGGAACATCTACACGCGCCTCATGAACCCGACGACCGACGTCTTCGAGAAGCGGATCGCCGCGCTCGAGGGCGGGGTGGCCGGGCTCGCCACCGCCTCGGGCCACGCGGCCCAGTTCCTCGCGCTCACCAACATCCTGCAGGCCGGCGACTCCTTCGTCTCCTCCAGCCGGCTCTACGGCGGCACCTTCAACCAGTTCAAGGTGACGCTGCCCCGCCTCGGCATCGACGTGAAGCTCGTCGACTCGGTGGAGGTCGACGCGCTGGCGCGGGCCATCGACGGCCGGACCAAGGCGCTCTACGTGGAGACCATCGGCAACCCGGGCTACGACGTCCCGGATCTCCCGGCGCTCGCGGCGCTGGCCCACGAGCACAAGATCCCGCTCATCGTCGACAACACCTTCGGCGCCGGCGGGTACCTCTGCCGGCCCATCGACCACGGCGCCGACGTGGTGGTCGAGTCGGCCACGAAGTGGATCGGCGGCCACGGCACCTCGATCGGCGGGGTGATCGTCGACTCCGGCCGCTTCGACTGGGCCGCCTCGGGGAAGTTCCCGGTCTTCACCGACCCCTCCCCCGGCTACCACGGCCTCGTCTTCAACGACGTCTTCGGGCCGAAGGGGCCGTTCGGGAACATCCAGTTCATCATCCGGGCCCGCGTGGAGGGGCTGCGCGACCAGGGGCAGTGCATCTCGCCCTTCAACTCGTTCCTCCTCCTCCAGGGGATCGAGACCCTCTCCCTCCGGGTCCAGCGCCACGCCGACAACGCCCTGGCCCTCGCCCGGTGGCTGGAGCAGCACCCGCGCGTGGCCTGGGTCTCCTACCCCGGCCTGGCGAGCCACCCGCACCACGCGCGGGCCGGCCGGATCCTGCGGAACGGCTTCGGCGCCGTCCTCTCCTTCGGGATCAAGGGCGGGCTCGAGGCGGGGAAGACCTTCATCGACTCGGTGAAGCTCGCGAGCCACCTGGCCAACGTCGGCGACGCCAAGACCCTGGTCATCCACCCCGCCTCGACGACCCACTCGCAGCTCGACGAGGCCGAGCAGCGGAGCGCGGGCGTCACCCCGGACGCGATCCGGGTGGCGGTCGGGATCGAGCACATCGACGACATCCGCGAGGACTTCGAGGAGGCGTTCGGCGCTGCGAAGGCGGGGGGCGGGCGCTAGACTCCCGCGCGTGCCCCGCCCCGATACCGCTCCGCCCCCCCTCGACGCCGACGACCAGCGCCGCTACGCCCGCCACCTCCTCCTCCCCGAGGTCGGGGCGGCGGGCCAGCGGCGGCTCAAGGGGGCCCGGGTCCTCCTCGTCGGGGTGGGCGGCCTCGGCTCCCCGGCGGCGCTCTACCTCGCCGCCGCCGGGATCGGCCACCTCACCGTGGTCGACCCCGACGTCGTCGACGCCTCGAACCTGCAGCGCCAGGTCCTCCACGGGACCGCCGCCGTCGGCCGACCCAAGGTCGAGTCGGCGCGCGACCGGCTCGCCGACCTCAACCCCGGCGTCCGCGTGGACGGCCGCGCCGTCCGGCTCGACCGCGGGAACGCGCTCGAGCTGGTGGCGGCCCACGACGTCGTCGTCGACGGGACCGACAGCTTCCCGGCCCGCTACCTGGTGAACGACGCCTGCGTCGCCGCCGGGAGGCCGAACGTCCACGGCAGCGTCTTCCGCTTCGACGGGCAGGCGTCGGTCTTCGCCGCCCCCGGCGGCCCCTGCTACCGCTGCCTCCACCCCGCGCCGCCACCGCCGGGCACCGTCCCCGCCTGTGGCGAGGCCGGCGTGCTCGGCGTCCTCCCCGGCCTGATCGGCCTCGTCCAGGCGACCGAGGTGGTGAAGCTCGTCCTCGGCATCGGCGAGCCGCTGGTCGGCCGGCTCCTCGTCGTCGACGCGCTCGGCATGCGCTTCCGCGAGCTGCGGATCCCCCGCGATCCGGCCTGCCCGGCCTGCGGCGCCGGCGCGGCCCGGGGGCTCCTCGCCGAGGTCGCCGAGGTCGCCGCCCCGCCGGGACCGGGACCGGGACCGGGACCGGGACCGGGGCCGGGGCCGGGGCCGGCGGCGATCGCCGAGATCGACGCGCGGACGCTCGCCGCGCGGCTCGCGCGGGGGGAGCCGATCGAGCTCGTCGACGTGCGCGAGCTCCACGAGTGGAACGCCGGGAGGCTCGCCGGGGCGCGCCACGCCCCGCTCTCCGCCTTCGGCGCCTTCGTCGGGAGCTTCGATCCGTCGCGGGAGGTGGTGGTGTACTGCCGGAGCGGCGTCCGCAGCCTCGACGCCGCCGGGCAGCTCCTGGCCGCGGGCGTCCTGCGGGTCTCGAGCCTCGCCGGCGGGCTGCGCCGCTGGGCCGCCGAGATCGACCCCGGGATCCGCGTGGGCTGATCGCCCGGCGGCTGGTACAGTCGCGCCGTGCCCTCCTCCCCCGCCGGCCCCGTCGCGCCGCGCCTCCCGCGGGCGCTCGCCGCCCTCGCCCTGGGCGCCGCCGCCGGCTGCTCCGCCTTCCGGCTCCCAGCCCAGGCCGATCCCGATCCCGCCCGCCACACCTACACCATCGAGGGGCAGGTCCGCCGCCAGGAGACCCTCGCCGCGGTCCCCGGCGCCCGGCTCGCCGTCCACGGCGCCGCGTCGGTGATCGGCGACGCGGTCACCGATCCGACCGGCGCCTTCTGGATCCAGGTGGCCGGGATCGAGCCCTTCGAGCGGGATCCCTCGGGGAGCCGCGGCGGGCCCGCCGGCTTCGTCGTCCTCTCCGCCTCCGCCGCCGGCGGCTGCGTGCCCGAGACCCGCGTCTCCCTCCCCGCGGCCGGGCCGGTGCTCCTCGTCCTGGGCGAGTGCCCCCGCTGAGCGGGGGCGCGTTGGCGCCGCCGGCCCGCCGGGCCTAGACTCCCCCGCCGATGGATCGCACCCTCCGCCGCGGCGACCGGGCGGCCGCCGGCCTCGCGGTGCTCGCGGCCGGGACCGCGGCCGCGACCGGCTTCCTCTTCCTGCGCGACGTGGCCGAGCTCGAGGCCCCGGTGGCGGCGGCGGCCTGGCGCACCGCCGCGGTGGCCCTCGCCTCGATCGGGGTGGCGGCCGTCGCCGGCCTCCTGATGCTCCGCGCCCTGCTCCAGCGGAACCGCGCCCTCGGCGAGGCCCTCGCCGCGGCCGACGGCGAGCGCGAGGTCCGCCGGCGCGAGCTGGAGACCGTCCAGGCGATCGTCGACTCCATGGCCGACGGGGTGATCTTCGTCGACGCCGCCGATCGGGTGGCGCTCGTCAACCAGGCCGGACGGGTGCTCCGGCACCTCACCGGCGGGCCGGGCCGGCCGGTCGAGGACTGCCACCCGCGGGCCCAGCGGGCGGTGCTCGACCGGGTGATGGGCTACCTGCGGCGCGGCGACGACGCCGGCCCGGCCCACTCGATCATCAAGGAGAAGGAGGGGCGCTACGAGACCACCTACGCGCCGGTGCGGTCCCCCGCAGGCGCGTACCTCGGCACGGTCATGGTGATCCGGGACATCGCCGAGCGCCGGAGCCTGGAGACGCGGCTGCTCGACGCCGAGCGGCTCGCCGGGCTCGGGCAGATGTCCGCCCAGATCGCCCACGAGCTGCGCAACCCGCTGAACGCCATCGACGGCGCCGCCCAGTACCTGGCCCGCCGCCTCGCGGGGGCGGCGGAGGTCGAGGAGTACGCGGCGCTCATCGGCGAGGAGGTGCAGCGCGTGAACCGCTTCGTCGGCGCCCTCCTCCACCTCGCCCGCCCGGCCGAGCCGGCCTTCGCGCCGGCGGCGCTCAACCGCGTCCTCCGCGACGCGGCCCAGAAGTGCGCCCTGGCCCGCGGCCTGCCGGCCGACGCGGTCCAGCTCCAGCTCGCGTCCGACCTCCCGCCCCTCGACCTCGACGCCGGCCTGATCCTGGAGGCGATCGTCAACCTCCTCGCCAACGCCCTCGACGCCGGGGGCGGCGCCCCCCCGGAGCTCGCGAGCCGCTTCGAGGCGCCGGGCGGCGAGGGGACGATCGTGGTCGAGGTGCGCGATCGCGGCTGCGGGATCGCCGAGGACCAGCTCCAGGAGGTGACCCGCCCCTTCGTCACCACCAAGGAGCACGGGACCGGCCTGGGGCTGGTGGTGGTGCGGCGCACCCTCGACCTCCACCGGGCCCGGTTCGACCTCGCCCCCCGCCCCGGCGGCGGGACGGTCGCGACGCTCCGCTTCCCGGTCCGCCGCCTCGCGGCCCCCCCGGGGGGCGCCGCG
>JAJXSQ010000132.1 GCA_021784495.1 Myxococcales bacterium
GGCGCGCCGGGCGGCCGCCGCCGCGCTCCTCCTGCTGGCGGCGGTCCGGGCCGGCGCCGGCGAGCTGACCCACGCCGATCTCGTCCGCGCCTTCCCGCCGCCGATCGTCGTCGGCGAGCGGGATCCCGACCTCCCGGTCTGGCCGATCTTCTCGCAGCTCGGCCCGCCCACCTTCGCGACCGAGCTGGCCGGCTACGTCTTCGAGTCGATCGACCTCGCCCCGATCCCCGGCTTCGCCGGGACGCCGCTCGACCTCCTCATCGCCCTCGACCGGAGCGGCGAGTTCCTCGACGTCCGGGTGCTCTCGCAGCACGAGCCGGTCTTCCTCGGAGGAGTCGGGACCGCGCCCCTGTTCCGGTTCGTGGCCCAGTACCGCGGGCTCGACCTCCGCCAGAACGTCAAGATCGGCGGCGCGGCGCCCGCCGGGGAGCGCGGGGACAGCGCCAACGTCCACCTCGACGGGATCGCCAAGGCGACGGCCTCGGTGCGGATCGTGAACCAGACGATCCTGTCGGCGGCGCTCCGGGTCGCGCGCGCCCGGCTCGGGTTCGCCGGGCGGGATCCCGATCTCGTCGCCCACGAGCGGACCGACCTCTTCGCGCCGATGACCTGGGAGCAGCTGCGGCGGGCCGGCCTGGTGCAGTCGCTGGTGGTGCGCAACCGGGAGGCGGAGCGCGCCTTCGCCGGGACGCCGGCGGCCGGGCTCGATCCGATCGCGCTGGCGCGCCCCGACGACGCGCTCGTGGAGCTGTACGCCGCGCTCGCCACCGTCCCGACGGCGGGGCGGAGCCTGCTCGACGACGACGGCTGGCGGACGCTCCAGGGACGGGTGAACCCCGGGGACCACGTCCTCCTGGTCATGTCGCGCGGGCGGGTCGGCTTCCTCGGCGACGACTTCGTCCGCGGCTCGATCCCCGACCGGATCACGCTCCGGCAGGGGGGGCTGCCGGTGGAGCTCCGCGACCTGGACGTCGAGGCCTCGCTCCGGCCGATCGGCGAGCCGGCCGGGCTGGAGTGGAAGGCCTTCCGGGTGATCGCGCAGTCCGGGCTCGATCCCGGCGCCCCGATGGACCTGGCGCTCCGGGTGACCCGCGAGCGGGGCATCGTCTACCCGGAGCGCACCTCCCGTGACTTCACCCTGACGCTCACCGTCCCGGCGCGGTACCTCGTCCCGGCGGCCGAGGACCAGCGGGGCTGGCGGAGCATCTGGCGGGCGCGCTGGCGCGAGATCGCCGTGCTCCTCGCCGCCCTGGCCTTCCTCGCCTGGACCCTGGGCCGGCAGACCCGCCTGGTCACCCGGACCGCCTGGCTCCGCCGGTTCCGGCCGGCCTTCCTCGCCTTCACCCTCCTCTTCGTCGGTTGGTTCGCGCAGGCGCAGCTGTCGATCGTGAACCTCGTCGCCCTCCTCCAGGCGACCGTCGACCGGCGCAGCTGGGCCTTCTTCCTCTGGGATCCGATGAGCACCCTCCTCTGGGTCTTCGCGCTGGGGACGCTGGTCGTCTGGGGGCGGGGCACCTTCTGCGGCTGGCTCTGCCCCTTCGGCGCGCTCCAGGAGCTGGCGGCGGGCGCGGCGCGGCTCGCGCGCCTCCCGCGGCTGCGCCCCTCCGCCATCGCCGACCGACGGCTCAAGGCGGTGAAGTACGGGATCCTGGCGGTCGTCCTCGGCGTCGCGATCGTCTCCCGCGCCGGGGCGGACCGCGCCGTGGAGGTGGAGCCCTTCAAGACCGCCATCACCATGGTCTTCGCGCGCTCCTGGCCGTTCGTCGCCTACGCGGCGGCGCTGGTGGCGGCCGGCGCGGTGGTCGACAAGCTCTTCTGCCGGTACCTCTGCCCGCTCGGCGCGGCGCTGGCCCTCGGGGGGAGGCTCCGCCGCCTCGACTGGCTGCGCCGGCGCCCGGAGTGCGGTCACCCCTGCCAGACCTGCCGCCGCCGCTGCGACTACCAGGCGATCGGCGCCGACGGGCGGATCGACTACGCCGAGTGCTTCCAGTGCATGGAGTGCGTGGCCGTCTTCCACGACGCCGCGCGATGCGCGCCGCGGATCCTCGAGGCGAAGGGGCGGCGGATGAAGATCGTGCAGCCGGGCGCGGGCGCGCGCCGGGCGCGGGAGGAGCGGTGATGCGACGGAGGGTCTTCATCGGCGGGTCCATCCTCGCGGCCGCGGCGGTCGCCGGCGAGGCGTGGCGGTCCCGGGCGGGGCGCGGCGCGGGCCGGGCGACCGCCGCGACCCCGGCCAGGGACGGCCGCCACCTGGTCCGCGGCGCCGCGCTCGCCTTCGGGACCACCGTCTCGATCGCCGCGCTGGCCGAGGATCGCGACGCGGCCCTCGGCGCGATCGGCGAGGCGCTCGAGACGGTGCGGGGGGTCGACGCGCTCATGACCGTCTTCCGGCCGGGGAGCCAGGTGGCCCGGCTCAACGCGACCGGGACGCTCGACCACCCGGACCCGGCGCTGGTGAAGGTCCTGGCGTTCTGCCAGCGGCTCTCGGCGGCCTCCGACGGCGCCTTCGACGTCACCGTCCAGCCGCTCTGGCTCCTCTTCGCCGCCTGCCGGAGCGCGGGGCGCCTCCCGTCGCGCGCGGAGATCTCGGCGGCGCGCGCGCGCGTCGACTGGCGGGCGCTGGAGGTGTCGCCGCGGAGGATCTCGCTCGGCCGCCCCGGCATGTCGATCACCCTCAACGGCGTGGCCCAGGGCCACGCCGCCGACGTCGCCCTGGCGGTGCTCCGCGCGCGCGGCGTCCGGGACGCGCTGGTCGACGCCGGGGAGTACGGCGCCGAGGGGGCCGGCGCGGCCGGGCGGCCCTGGACGCTCGGCATCCAGCACCCGCGCGAGCCCGGCGCGGTGATCGCCGCGGTGGAGATGGACGGGCGCTTCCTGGCCACCTCCGGCGACTACGAGACGGCCTTCTCCGAGGACCGGCTCTACCACCACATCTTCGACCCCCGCACCGGGGTCTCGCCGACCGCCCTGTCGAGCGTCGCGGTCGCGGCGGAGACGGGGATGGAGGCGGACGCGCTCACCAAGCCGATGATGGTGCTCGACCTGCCGGCGGCCCAGGCGCTCCTCGCCTGGTTCCGCGGCGCCGGGGCGATCTGGATCGACAAGGAGTGCCGCGTGGTCGCCGCCGAGCGGATGCGGTTCGCCGCCCGCACCGGGGGCTGAGCCCGGGCGCCGTGGTTCAGTGCTGGTACCAGACCGCCGCGCGCGGGACCCCGGCGTTGACGTCCTCGCCGCCGAGGACGAGGACGTGCGGGGTGCCGCTCCCGTCGACGAAGTACGCCGCGGCGTGGTTGAAGAAGTCGTAGCCCCCGGCGCCTGAGATGGTGTGGCTGCCGGTGGCCCCGTTGAAGCTCCCGACCGAGCCGTCGCTGGCGATCTGCGCGTAGGACTCCTCGCTCGATCCCGTCGACGCGCCGTTGTACAGCCCCCCGCTCACGAGGACGTAGCCCCCCGCGACGACGGCGGTGAACTTCTCCCGGGCCTTCCCGAGCGCCGCAGCGTTGACGGTCCAGGTGGCGCCCACCAGGTTGCCGTCGCGGATGTCGACCGACTGGTAGTAAATGGCGCCCTGGGCGGAGGAGGACTGGGCGCTGGAGACCGGATCCACCGCCGCGGTGTCCCCTCCCAGCACGTAGAGGGATCCGGCCGAGGTCACGAGCTGGTGGTAGGCCAGGGCGGTCGGGAGGGAGGGCTGCGCCTGCCACGCGCCCAGCGTGCCGTCCGCGGCGATCCGGGAGGAGTACACGGTCGCGACCGGCGCCCCCGAGGCGTCGTTCCCGCCCGCGACGTAGATGCGCCCGTGGAAGATCGCGGCGCTGGCGGCGAAGAGCGGCTGCGGGAGCGAGGTGGTCGTCGCCCAGGTCCCCGGCGCCGTCGCCGGGACGGTCCCGTCGGCGCCGAGCGAGGCGAAGTAGACCGTGCTGGTGGCGTTCCCGGTCGCGTCGAGCCCCCCGAGGACGTACAGGTTGCCGTTGCCGCTCACCAGCGAGTCGAAGGCGTCGGCGCCCACCGCCGCGGCGAAGCCCCGCGCCGCGGGCAGCGGCGTCGTCGCGCTCCAGGAGGCGCCCGCGAGGGCCCCTCCGGTCGTGGCACTCATCCGGTTGAAGGACACCGTGGCAACGCTCTGGGCCCTGGCGCCGGTGGCGCCGCTGGTGCCGGTGTTCCCTCCCAGGGCGTAGAGGTAGCTGGTCGTGCTGCTCGCCCCGCCGCTCGTCGTCGTGATGGGCGCGACGACCGCCGAGAAGCCCTGCAGCGGCGCGGGCAGGCTCGCGGTCGCGGTCCAGGCGATGGTGCTCGGGCTGAAGCTGACGCTCCCCAGGACGAGGAAGCTCCGCGGCGCGCTCGTTCCGCTCGGCGTGGTGACCGTCACCTGGTAGGTGGTCGACGCGGCGACCGCGTTCGGCACCGTCCCGACGATGAAGATGTCCTGCCAGTCGCCGCTTCCGAACGCGACCGCCGCCGAGGCGACCACGCTCCCCGTCGTGGCGTCCCGGAAGTCCAGGGAGAAACCGGCCGCCGGCGCGGCCGAGAGGTCCCCGAACCCGTTCCCGTCGACGATGAAGAGGCTGCCGACCGTGCCGCTGCCGACGAGGCCGCCGTTCACGTCCGAGACCGTGGGGATCGCCATCGTGAAGGCCCCCGGGAGCGTCGTCGCCCCTCCGCCCGGGTTGGCGATCGTGAGGTCGAACGCGGTGCCCGCGACGCTCAGCGCCGCCGGGACCGCCGGCACCGCCACCACCAGCCCCGTCGCCGAGAACGAGCGCACCGCCGCGGGGATCGCGACCCCGCCGGCCGTGGGCGTGAAGGTCACGACCGGGTCGGCGGTCGACGCGCCCGAGCCCGACTGCAGGAAGCCCGTGCCGGCGATCGCCACGAGGGTTCCGACGGTGCCGGTGTTCGGCGTGACCGAGGCGAGGACCGGGGCCGAGCCCCTGGAGCCCCCCCCTCCGCCGCACCCCCCGATCCATGGGACCATCGACGAGAGCAGGAGCGCGAGGAGGGCGGTCGAGATGCGTCCGATCATGTGCAGGTCTCCCTTGCGCCAGGCCGAGGCCGCTCGAGCGCGACCGACCGTACCGTGCCCGAGGGGGCGAGAGCGACGGAAAGCGTACTCCGGGGGCGCCGCGCCTCCCAGTGGGCGCCTCCTCCGCTGCTTCGCCCGGGCCACGGCTCACGGCATGTAGGCGCCGCCGTTCACCGGGAGGTAGGTCCCGGTCACGAAGCGCGCCGCGTCGGAGGCGAGCATCAGCACCGCGCCGGCCACGTCCGCCGGCTGGCCGAGCCGGGAGAGCGGCGTCCCCCGCACGGTCGCCTGCCGCACCCCCTCGGGCAGGCCGGCGGTCGCGTCGGTCTCGGTGAGCGCGGGCGCCACCACGTTGACCCGGATCCCCGCCGGACCGAGCTCGAGCGCGAGCGCGCGCATCAGCCCGTCGAGCCCCGCCTTGGCCGTGGTGTGGGCCGAGAAGCCGGGGCCGGCGCGGCGGGAGAGCGTGCTCGAGACGGCGATGATGCAGCCGCTCCCTCGCTCGCGCATCCCCGGGATCACCGCCTGGCAGCAGTGGAAGGCCGCCCGGAGCTCGCCGTCCAGCTTGGCCGCGAAATCCTCCCAGCCGTACTCGACGAACGGCTTCATCGGGAAGCCGATGGCGGCGTTGCTGACGAGGGTGTCGATGGGGCCGAGCGCCTGGCGCGCGTGGGCCACGACCCCCTGCACCGCCGCGGCGTCGCGGACGTCGCCGCGGACCGCCACCGCGCGCCCGCCCCGGGAGCGGATCTCCTCCACGACCGCCCCGGCCGCCGCCTCGTCCCGGAGGTAGTTCACGGCGACCGCCGCGCCGTGGTCGGCGAGGAGCCGGGCGGTGGCGGCGCCGATGCCCCGGCTGCCGCCGGTGACGAGGATGACGCGATCTTCGAGCATGTGGAGAACCCTCGGTGAATGGTCGAGCCGGGATTATCGGCGACGCCCCCCTGCCCGTCGAGCGGCGCGTCGACGGCCGGGCGCGCCACCGCCCCGTCTGCTAGAAGGGACGGGTGAGCCGATCGAACGACGCGGCGGTGAAGGCGAGGATGGAGGCGGACCGGTTCGCCGCGCACGTCGGCGTCCGGCTGGCGACGGTGCGCCCCGGCTACGCGCGGGCGACGCTGCGGCTCGGGCCGCGCCACCAGAACGGCGTCGGCGTCGTCCAGGGCGGCGCCGTCTTCACGCTGGCCGACCTGGCGTTCGCCGCCGCCTCCAACTCGCACGGGACGATCGCCGTGGCGCTCGACGTGTCGATCACCTTCGCCCGCGCGGCGCGCGCCGGGACGCTCACCGCCGAGGCGCGGGAGGTCTCGCTCGGCCGGCGGGTCTCGGTCTGCGAGGTGCAGGTGACCGACGACGCGGGGGAGATCGTCGCGCTCTTCCACGGCACCGCCTACCGGCTCGGCGACGGGACGCCCGCGGGGACGACCGCGCGCGACGCGCGGGTGGGGACGTCCCCCC
>JAJXSQ010000133.1 GCA_021784495.1 Myxococcales bacterium
TCCCCGCCGCCGGTCACGCGGGCCGCCACGGCTCCTCGCGGATCGAGTGGATCCACCCCTCGCAGCGCGGGACGTCCGGGGGGACGCCCCCGAACCCGTCCGCCGCCGCCGCGGCCGCGGCGACCGCGGCCAGGACCGCGTCCAGGTGATCCCCCTCGCCGTCCTCGACGACGGCGGCCGCCTGCTCCATCTCGAACTCGAGCCGGGCGGCGCTCCGGAGCGTCCGCAGCACGGCGGCCCGGACCGGCTCCAGCCCGGGGCCGCCGGCGGGATCGCGGTGGCCGCAGACGCCGCAGAGCGCCCGGGCGACGTGGGCCGGCCGCACCTCGACCACCGTCGGGAGGCCGGCGCGGGGGGGATCCCAGGGCGGGAAGGCCGCCTCGACCCCGGCCAGGGTCACCAGGCCGAAGAAGGTCCGGCGGTGGAAGCGGGAGGAGGTGGGGAGGTGGGTCGCGGCCCGGTAGCAGTCGGTCACCCGGGGCCGCTCTCGCCCCAGCTCGGCCCGCAGCCTCGCCGCGCCGCCGGTGAAGTCCCCGGCCTCGCCGAGGAAGCGCTCCTCGAGGTGGCGGCCGAGCACGGCCGGCCCCCGGAGCGACTGGCGGAGGAGCCCGAGCTGGCGCAGGTGGGTCTCGGAGAGCGACAGCGCGAAGTCGACCCCCACGGTGAGCCGCCCCTCGGCCCAGCGCGACTCCTCGGCGAGCCAGGCGCCGAAGCGCGCCCGGACGTCGCGACGCCCCGGCGCGTCGGTGAAGGGGCGCCAGAGCTTGCGGAGCCGGGCGCGGTCGGGCTCGCACTCGACCTGCGCGGCGACGATCCGGTCCCCGGCGCCGGCCACCCCGGACCAGCAGAGCCCGACGAAGACGCCGCGGGGCGGGAGCGCGACGTGCGGGGGCGGGGAGCGGCCGAAGACCGCGCTCGCCGTTCCCGCCTCCTGATCGCTCGCCATGACCCGGTTTTCGGGGAGATCGGCGGACCTGTCAACGCGTGGCCCCGATTGGACGGCGCGCGCGCGCCGTGGGAAAAGTCCCTGACACGCGGCGGCGAGTCCCGGACGGGTGCGTAGGGCGGAGGCGAGGTTCCCATCCATCCGGAGCGTCCCTAAGTCACCCCGACGATGCCTTCCCCCACCCTCTCGAACCGCTCTTGAAGGTCCCCTCCCCCGGCATGATCGCACCGCTCCCTCCCCCCCGACCGGATCCGGTCGACGCCCTGCGAGCGGAGATCCCGGTGCTGATCATCGAGGACGACCTGGCGATCCGCGAGATGGTGGCCGAGATCCTCGAGCACCAGGGCTTCCGGGTGGCGAGCGCCTCGAACGGCGCGGAGGCCCTCGTCATGCTCGACGAGGGGGAGCCGCCCGGGCTCATCCTGCTCGACCTGATGATGCCGGTGATGGACGGCTGGGAGTTCCGGCTCGCGCAGCGGCGCGACCCCCGGCTCGCCGAAATCCCGGTGATCGTCCTCTCGGCCGGCGCCGGCCTGGAGAGCCGCCTGGCCGCGCTCGGCGCCGAGGCCTTCATCCCCAAGCCCTTCGACCTCGACCACCTGCTCGGGACGGTGCGCCGGATCTCACGGCTGGCCCACCACTGACCGGGGGGCGGCGCGCCTCCGACCGCGGCGCGGCAGGAGCCGGAGGGCGAGGAGGGTCCCGAGCGCGGCCGCGAACGCGAGCGGCTGGCGCTCGTCCGCCTTCACCCGCCAGGCGAAGTGGACGACGCCCAGCGCCGCCGCGAGGTAGGCGAGCCGGTGGAGCGCCTTCCAGCGCCGGAAGCCGAGCCGCGCCACCCACCGATCGGTCGAGGTGACGGCGAGCGGCAGGAGGAGCAGGAGGGTCGCCATCCCGACCGCCATGAACGGCCGCTTCGCCACGTCGGCGGCGACGAGCCGGAGGTCGAAGAACTGGTCGACCCCGAGGTACCAGGAGAAGTGGGCCAGGCCGGTGAAGAAGGCGAGGAGGCCGAGCTGGCGCCGGAGCCGGACGGGCCAGGCGACGCCGAGGAGGCGCTGGGCCGGGGTCGGGGCGAGCGACAGCACGAGGAAGGCGAGCGCCCAGAAGCCGAGCCGATCCTGGACCTGCTCGATCGGGTTCGCCCCGAGCCCCCCGGTGGCCCCGTCGACGACCATCTTCCCGAAGGGGACGGCGCAGGCGGCGAGGAGCGCCGGACGCTCCCACCGCCGCCGCCCGCGCGCGCCGGCGCCGCCGGCTCCGCCCCCCGGGGCGGCCATTCAGTAGAGGCTCCTCGGGTCGAGCCCGGCGTAGAGCGGCGCCACCTCGCCGTAGCCGTTGAACGGCAGGGTCGGCCGGCGAAAGAACTCGCCGATCCGCCGCTCGCGCGCCTGGCTCCAGCGCGGGTGGTCGACCGCCGGGTTCACGTTCCCGTAGAAGCCGTACTCCGAGGGGGCCAGCCGGCTCCAGGAGGTGGGCGGCTGGCGCTCGACGAAGCTCACCCGGACGATCGACTTCGCCCCCTTGAAGCCGTACTTCCAGGGCACGACCAGCCGGATCGGCGCGCCGTCCTGGCCGGGGAGGACGCGGCCGTAGAGCCCGACCGCGAGGAGCGCGAGCGGGTGGACCGCCTCGTCGATCCGCAGCCCCTCGACGTAGGGCCAGTCGAGCACCGCCCGGCGCTGGCCCGGGAGCTGCCCGGGGTCGAGGAGCGTGCGGAAGGCGACGAAGCGGGCGCGCGACGTCGGCTCGGCCAGCCGGACGAGCGCGGCGAGCGGGAAGCCGACCCAGGGGATGACCATCGACCAGGCCTCGACGCAGCGCATCCGGTAGATCCGCTCCTCGAGGCCGAACCTGCGGATCAGCTCGTCGACGTCGAGGGTGAGCGGTCGGTGAACCTCGCCGTCGACGGTCAGCGTCCAGGGGCGCGGGCGCAGGCCGCCGGCGTTCCGGGCCGGGTCCTCCTTGTCCGTCCCGAGCTCGTAGAAGTTGTTGTAGGTGGTGATGGCCCCCCACGGGGTGGGGCGCTCGCCCCCGGCCAGGTCGACGCGCCGGGTCACCGGGAGGACCGCGCCGGTGGGGCCGTCGTCCGCCGCCGAAGGGCGCGGCAGCGCGAGCCCGAGCGCCCCGGCGGCGCCGAGCCGGAGGAACTCCCGCCGCGCGAGCCAGAGCCGCTCGTCGGTGACCGCGCCCTCGGGCTCGTCCGTCCGCCACCTCGCCATCGCGCGCCTCCCGGCCCCTCCGGGCGCCGACGCCCGGTTACGCCCCAAGAGCGCCGGCCCGCCGGGCGATCCGATCGACCGGCGCGAGGCTCATAATCGACGGTGCATGGCGCTTCAGCGACTCCACCGCGCCGTCGACGAGCTGGCGATGTGGGTCGAGGATCGGCTCGACCTGCCGCCCGCCGCCTTCCACCCGTCCCCCGCCGCGCCGCTCGACTGCTTCGGGCCGCTCGCGCGGCTCCCGGCGGCGCCGCGCCAGGCCGGCCTCTGGGAGGCCCCCTCCCCTCACCCGGCGGCGGGCGACCGGATGCAGGTGATCGTCGGTCCGGCGGAGGGGCCGACGCGCGGCGTGGTGATCCTGGTCCCCCCCTGGAAGATCTCCCGGGCGCGGCTCGTCGCCGGCTGGGAGCGGCTGCTGCGCGACGCGGGCTACGAGGTCTGGCTGGCGGTGCCGCCGGCGCACATGGGGCGCACCCCGCCCGGCCAGCGGAGCGGCGAGCCGTTCGTCTCACCCGACCTCGCCCTGCTGCGGCGCTCGGTCGAGCAGCAGGTCCTCGAGCTGCGCGTCCTCGGCGCCCTCGCGCGCGCGCGGCGGGAGCCGGCGGCGCTGATCGGCCTCTCGCTCGGCGGCCTCGGGGCGGCGCTCGCGGCGACGACCCCGGAGGCGCCCCCCTCGGTGGCGCTCGTCGCGGCGCCGCTCGACCTGGCGGCGATCATCGGCCGGACCCGGATCGGGCGGCGCTACCGGCGCCTGGCCGAGCGGGCCGGGGCACCGCTCCCCTCGCCGGAGGCGCTCGCGGCGCTCCTCGCCCCCTTCGATCCCGGCCTCCGCCCGCTCGCCTCCCGCCGGGCCTTCGTCGCCATCGGGCGGCACGACGGGATCACCACCCGGCGCGCCTCCCTGCCGGTCCTCCACGGCTGGGGGATCCTGCCGCAGGCCTACCCCCGCGGCCACCTCACGCTCCTCTTCGCCTGCCGGGAGGTGCGGGAGGACCTGCTCCGCTTCCTCGGCGAGGGGGGCCCGCGCGCCTGACGCGCGGCCCGCCGCCGGCGCGGCTACCGCCCCACGACGTGGACGACGCCGGTGGTGATGGCCGGCAGGTAGGTGATCGCGAGGACGCCGCCCGCCATGATGAGGAGGAAGGGGAGGGCGTGGCGGTAGAGGGAGGGGAGCGGCCTCTCGAAGCGCGAGGCGGCGAGGAAGAGGTTCAGCCCCATCGGCGGGAAGAGGAAGCCGAGCTCGAGGTTGGCGAGGAAGACCACCCCGAGGTGGATCGGCTCGATGCCGTAGGCCCGGCCGAGCGGCGCGACGAGCGGCGCGAGGACCACGATCGCCGAGTAGATCTCGAGGACGCTCCCCAGGACCAGGAGCACGACGTTGAGCGTGAGGAGGAAGAGCGCCGGGCTCTGGACGTGGGCGGTCATCCAGCCGACGAGGGCGGCCGGGACCTCGGCGTCGACGAACCAGCTGGTGAGCCCGAGCGCGGTGCCGAGGAGGAGCACCACCGAGCCGACGAGGGTCGCCGCGTGGGAGAGGACCCGCGGCAGGTCGCGGAGCGGGCGCACCTCGCGGAAGACGACCGCCTCCACCAGGATCGAGTAGGTCGCGGCCAGCGCCGCCGACTCGACGACCGTGGCGGTGCCGCTCCCGACCGAGATCACGACCAGCGCCGGCAGCCCGAGGTCCCACTTCGCGTCCCAGAGGGCCCGCCACGCCTCGCGGGCGGCGAAGCGCTGGCGCGGGGCGCCGACCCGGACCCCGGTCCAGATCCCGTACGCGGCCACGAGCAGGATCATGAGGAGGCCGGGGAGGAAGCCGCCGATGAAGAGCCGGTCGATGGGGGCGCCGGCCACCACCGCGTAGAGCACCACCGGGAGCGACGGCGGGAAGAGCAGGCCGAGCGAGCCGGCGGCGGTCACCAGGCCGAGCGAGAAGCCCTCCGGGTACCCCTCCTCGAGGAGCGAGGGGAGGATGAGCCCTCCGAGCGCCAGGATGGTCACCCCCGAGGCGCCGGTGAAGGTGGTGAACAGGGCGCAGACGAAGGCGGCCATCACCGCCACGCCCCCCGGCATCCACCCGAAGAGCCCCTTGTAGGCGCGCACCAGCCGCTTCGCGGCCCCGCCCTCGGCGAGCACGAAGCCGGCGGCGGTGAGCAGGGGGATCGCCGGGAGCGTCGGCGAGGAGACGAGATCGAAGGTGGCGGTCGGGACGGCGGCGATGGCGCTCGCCCCCCCGTCGCCGAGGAAGAGGGCCATGGCGATGCCGGCCATGGCCACGAAGACCGGGGCGCCGAGGAGGAAGGCGGCGAAGGCGACGGCGACGAGCGCCGTCACCAGCCCGGAGGTGGCGGCCGGCACCCCGAGCGCGAAGGCGGCCGCGCCGGCGGCGAGCGCCACCGCCCGCCCGCCCCAGCGCCGCTCTCCCTGGCCCGCCATCCAGGCGAAGCGGAGGGCCATCGCCGCGAAGCCGACCGGCATGACCATCTGGCTCCAGGCGACCCGGATGCCGTAGGCGACGACGCCGTGGTTCTGCAGCTCCACCCGGACGAGGAGGATCGACGCCCAGGCGAGGAGGGCGCAGACCGCGGTGCTCACCGCGTGACCGGCGACGTGGCCGGCCCCCCGCAGCCGCCCCTCGGGGAGGAGGCTCAGGGTGGAGAGGCCGAGGTGCCGGCCGGAGGCGGTGGCGAGCATCGCCCCGAGGAAGCCGACCCAGAGGGTGATGTGCTGCGCCAGGACGGAGGCGCCCGGGAGCTCCCGGCCGAGCATCCGGCGCGAGACGGCCGAGGCGGCCGGGAGGAGGATCATCGCCAGCAGGAGCGCGGTGACCAGCGCGCGCTCCAGCCGCGTCCCCGGCTGGCTCCGATCGGTCTGGGTGGTCGACTTGGGCGCGGGGGCTGACACGGGCGATTGGCGATTGACCCCTCGTCGAGGGGCGCCGTATGAGTACCACGAACCCTGGCCGCCAGGTCCCCGGTGCGTCCCCTCCTCCCGCTCCTCGCCGCGTCGCTCCTCGCGCCCTCGCTCGGCTGCTCGGGCATCGCCGCGCGGGTCGCGGCCGGCGCCCTCTCCTCCGGCGGCGACGTCTACGCCAGCGACGACGACCCCGAGCTGGTGCGCCAGGCGGTCCCCTTCGGGCTGAAGACGATGGAGGGGCTGCTCGCCTCCCAGCCGCGCGACGAGCGGCTCCTCGAGTCGCTCGCCGCCGGCTTCACCCAGTACGGCTACGCCTTCGTCGCCGCCGACGCCGACGCGGCCGACCTCGGCGGCCGGCTCGAGGAGGCGGCCAGGCTCCGGACCCGGGCCCGGC
>JAJXSQ010000134.1 GCA_021784495.1 Myxococcales bacterium
GGGCGGTGGGGGCGGGCCGCGGGGGGGTGCGCCCGCCGTCCACCTCGGACGGCGCCCCGGGCGAGGGCGCGGGGGGCTCGGTCTCGTCGATCGGCGCCGGGGCGGCCACCTGGGATCGCCCCGGGACGGGCACGGCGAGGAGCAGGGCGGTGGCGAGGAGCGTCGTCGGGCGGTGCACGCGAGCGGACGATGCTAGCACGCCCGCAGGTGGGCTATGAACAGCGGATGCCACGCGCCGCCGACGCCGTCGACCGCCTCCTCGCCGTGATGGAGCGGCTCCGGGGACCCGGGGGCTGCCCCTGGGATCGGGAGCAGACGCTCGCCTCGCTGCGCCCCTACGTGCTCGAGGAGACGTACGAGGTGCTGGAGGCGATCGACGCCGGCGATCCCGCCGGCCACCGGGAGGAGCTCGGCGACCTGCTCCTCCAGGTGGTCTTCCAGGCCCAGCTCCGCCGCGAGGAGGGGGCCTTCGACTTCGCCGACGTCGCCGAGGCGATCTCGGACAAGCTGGTGTCCCGCCACCCGCACGTCTTCGGCGACGCCCAGGTCCGCGACTCCGGCGAGGTGCTCCAGCAGTGGGCGGCGCTGAAGCGCGAGGAGAAGCGGAGGCGCGGCGGGGGGCGCTCGGCGCTCGAGGGGGTCCCGCGGGAGATGCCGGCGCTGGCCCGGGCCGACCGGCTCACCGAGAAGGCGAGCCGGGTCGGGTTCGACTGGCCGGACGTCGCCGGCGCCCGGGCCAAGGTGGCGGAGGAGCTCTCGGAGCTCGACGAGGCGATCGCGGCGGGCGACCGAACGGCGATGGAGCACGAGCTCGGGGACGTCCTCTTCTCGCTCGCGAACGTGGGCCGGAAGCTCGGCATCCCTCCCGAGGAGGCACTCCGATCGGCGATCGGCCGGTTCATCGCGCGATTCGTCCACATCGAGGAGGCGCTGGCGCGGCGCGGCGTCCCGCCCGGAGAGGCCTCTCTCGCCGAGATGGACCGCCTCTGGAACGAGGCAAAGGGCTTGGAGCGCAAGCCGAAATCACCCTGACCGGCGGTTGACCTCCCCCTCCTCCCCTCCTTGGGGAAAGTCGGTGGACAACTCGCCAAACCGGCCGCTCCCCGCCAGGAACGTTGCGAATCCGCCCCAGCAACAAGGCGCCCTAAAATCGTATTTTTTGTCGTCCTTCCGGGTGGTTGTCTTCATGGACCCGCTCGCCTAGACCAGCGCCGCCCCCGCGGTCAACCCTGTGCGCCCGGATTTTTCTCCACTGGTGGATAACTCCACCGGGCGATCCCTTTGCCGGGTGGGCCTGCGGTGCGGTCGCGCGAGTCACACGCTCGTCACGAAGGCGGCGCTCAATGCCCCGGCGAGACCCCGCGTCGCAGCGCCCTCTCCCCCAAGCCTCCGCGCCGCGAAGCGGCCTCCAGGCCCCGTGGCCGTAAGGCGCGCCGAGCACGGCACGATCGGAAAGGACCTCCCCCGGCTGCGGCGACAGGCCGCGGTGGATCGGTCGCGACCCCGTCGCCGGCGCAACCCCTTGACGTTCCTCGAGCCGAGCGGTACATACCGCCCCCCAAACCTTCAGGGAGAGTCACGTCTTGGCGAACACCGCATCGGCGATGAAGCGCAACCGGCAGGCGCAGAAGCAGCGAGCCCGCAACGTCCAGGTCCGCTCCGGCGTGAAGAGCGCCGTGAAGAAGGTCCGCGAGGCCCTGGAGAAGGGCGACGCCCCGTCGGCGCGCACCGCGCTCCACGCCGCCGAGCGGGCCATCGGCAAGGCGTCGTCGAAGGGCGTCGTCCACCGGAACGCCGCCTCGCGGAAGATCGCGCGGCTCGCGCACGCGGTCGCCAAGGCGGCCGCGCCCTCCACCTAGAGCCACGCCGCGCTCGCGCGGCGCGCTCACTCCTCGAAGGCCGCGATCACGTCGCGCGCCGCGTCGGCGGCGAGCCGCTGGAGCGCCTGCGCGCGGCGCGCCTCGGACTCGAGGGCGTCGGCGCCCGCGAGGTAGTCGGCGCCGAGCCGGAGGGTCTTCTCGGCCACCGGCTTCCCGTCCACGGCCAGCCGCGCCTTGACCAGGAGCGTCACCGCGAGCCCCTCGCCGGCGGGGAGCGCGGGGCCGGAGGCCACCGTCCGCACCTCGCCGTCGATCACCCCCGGCGCCCCCTCGGAGGCGTCGGCGCCGCGGCGCTGGAGCTCCCGGCGCAGGGCGGCGGTCAGCTCCACGCCCAGCGACGGATCGCTCGAGAAGTTGGCGAAGGGGCGCGCGTAGACCCGGCGGACGTCGCCCTTCAGGGCGCGTCCGTTCGCGACCGTGTAGCCGCAGCCGGCCAGCGCCAGCAGCAGCGGGAGGGCGGCGCGCCTGGCCACGCCCCTACCCCACCACGAAGTTGAGGAGGCGGCGCGGGACGAAGACCACCTTCCGGATCGCCTTGCCGGCGAGGTGGGCGCGGACCCGCTCCTCCGCCTCGGCGAGGGCGCGGACCTCGGCCTCGGGCGCCCCGGCCGGCGCGCGCACCTCGCCGCGGAGCTTCCCGTTCACCTGCACGGCGATGGTCACGGTGTCCGCGACCACGAGCGCCGGGTCGAAGGCGGGCCAGGGCTCCTCGGCGAGCAGCCGGTCCGCCGCCGCCGGCCCCAGCACCGCGTGCCAGAGCTCCTCGGCGGCGTGCGGCGCGAAGGGGCCGAGCAGCGCGGCCATCGCGACCAGCGCCTCCCGGACCGCCGCCATCGCCGGCGCGTCCTCGGCGGGGCCGAGCGCCGAGAGCTCGTTGAGGAGCTCCATGAGCGCGGCGATCCCGGTGTTGAACTTCAGCTCGCCCTCGAACGCCTCGGTCACCCGCTTGATCGTCCGGTGGGTCCGGCGGCGGAGCTCCAGCCAGGGCCCGGCGGCGCGAGGGAGGGCGTCCTCCGGGGCGCCGAAGACGGCCTGCCGGCCCTGGAAGAGGCGCCAGACCCGGCCGAGGAAGCGGAACAGGCCGTCGACCTGCTCGTCGGACCAGTCGATGTCCTTCTCCGGCGGCGCCGCGAAGAGCATGAAGAGCCGGACGGTGTCGGCGCCGAAGCGGTCGACCATCGACCCCGGCTGGACCACGTTCCCCCAGCGCTTCGACATCTTGCGGCCGTCCGGGCCGTTCACGATCCCCTGGGTCACGAGCCGGCGGCAGGGCTCCGGCTCGGCGGTGAGCCCCATCTCGTGCATGACCCGGTGCCAGAAGCGGAAGTAGAGCAGGTGCATCACCGCGTGCTCCGGGCCGCCGACGTAGACGTCGATGGGGAGCCAGCGGCGCGCCAGGGCGGGGTCGAAGGGGCGGCCCTCGTCGCGCGGCGACAGGTAGCGGGCGTAGTACCAGGCCGAGTCGACGAAGGTGTCCATCGTCTCGGTCTCGCGACGGGCCGGCTTCCCGCACCTCGGGCAGGTGGTGTTCACGAACTCCGCCACCTTGGCGAGCGGCGGCTCGCCGGTCCCGGTGATGATCGCCTGGGGGGGCAGCCGGACCGGGAGCTGGTCCCGGGGGACCGGCACCGCCCCGTGGTCGTCGCAGTAGATGATCGGGATGGGGGTGCCCCAGTAGCGCTGGCGCGAGAAGCCCCAGTCGCGGAGGTGCCAGCGGACCGCCGGGCCGCCGAAGCCGCGCTCCCGGGCGAGCTCGGCCATCCGGGCGCGGGCCTCCGCCGAGGGGAGCCCCGAGAACCGCCCCGAGTCCTCGGTCACGCCGTCCCCGGTGGTGGCCGCCTCGAGCCGGTCGCCCGGCGGCGTCCGCTCCCCGGCCGCGGGCTGGATCACCGTCCGGACGGGCAGCCCGTACTTCCTCGCGAACTCGAAGTCGCGCTGGTCGTGGGCCGGCACGCTCATGACCGCGCCGGTGCCGTACCCGGCCAGGACGAAGTTGGCGATCCAGACCGGGACGGCCTCGCCGGTGAACGGGTTCCGCACGCTCGCGCCGGTGGCGACGCCCTCCTTGGCCGCCCCCTCCCCGGTCCGCTCGCGCTCGTC
Organism: Myxococcales bacterium; assembly: GCA_021784495.1. Lineage (GTDB taxonomy): Bacteria > Myxococcota > Myxococcia > Myxococcales > Anaeromyxobacteraceae > JADKCZ01. Next base: position 3,981 of record JAJXSQ010000134.1, read on the forward strand.
GAGCCGCCGCATCCGGGCCACGAAGGCGTCGACCTCGTCGCGCCGCTCCGGCAGGGTCAGCGCCGCCACCAGCGGGTGCTCCGGCGCCAGGACGACGTAGGTGCAGCCGTGGATGGTGTCGAGCCGGGTGGTGAACACCTTGATCGGCTCGCCGCCCCCGATCCGCGCGAAGTCGACCTCGGCGCCGGTCGAGCGCCCGATCCAGTTCCGCTGCATGGTGACCACCCGCTCCGGCCAGGCGGTCAGCTCGTCGAGCCCGGCGAGGAGCCGGTCGGCGTAGGCGGTGATCCGGAAGGCCCACTCCGGGATGGTCTTCTCGATCACCGGCGAGGCGCAGCGCTCGCAGGTGCCGTCGTCCAGCACCTGCTCGTTGGCGATGACCGTCATGCAGCCGGTGCACCAGTTGGCCCGCCCCTGGCGGCGGTAGACGATCCCGCGCTCCAGCATCTCCAGGAAGAACCACTGATTCCACCGGTAGTACGAGGGATCGGCGGTGACCACCTCGCGGTCCCAGTCGAAGGCGTAGCCGAGCCGCTTCATCTCGGCGCGGAAGGAGGCGATGTTCTCGGCGGTCCGCTCGGCCGGGTGGCGGCCGTCCTTGATGGCCGCGTTCTCGGCGGGGAGCCCGAGCGCGTCGAAGCCGATCGGGTGGAGGACGTCGTGCCCGCGCATGCGGAGCCACCGCGCCAGCGCGTCGCCGATGGTGTAGACGCGGGCGTGGCCCATGTGCATCGCGCCCGACGGGTAGGGGAACATCTCCAGCACGTAGCGGGGCTCGGCCTCCGGCCGCCGCCCCGCCCGGAAGACGCCCGCCTCCTCCCAGCGGCGCTGCCACCTCTCCTCGATCGCCTGCGGCTCGTAACGCTCGTTCATGGTCATGGGGGGCGCGGATCTTAGCCGAGAACGGCCCCGCCGGCGCTATAGTCGGCGGGCCATGTCCACCTCCGTCCACGTCGCCGACCTGGCCGCCCACGTCGGGGAGGAGGTCACCCTCCACGGCTGGCTCCAGGGCCGCCGCTCCTCGGGGAAGCTCCACTTCCTCCAGCTCCGCGACGGGACCGGCGTGGTCCAGTGCGTGGTCTTCAAGGGCAACGTGACCCCCGAGGTCTTCGCCGAGGCGGACCACCTCCCCCAGGAGACGTCGCTCGCCGTCCGCGGGGTGGTGAAGCGGGACGAGCGGAGCCGGCTCGGCCACGAGCTCGACGTCCGCGCCGTCGAGGTGGTCGCCCGGCCGACGCGGGAGTATCCCCTCGGCCACAAGGATCACGGCGTCGCCTTCCTGATGGAGCAGCGCCACCTCTGGCTCCGCTCGCAGCGCCAGGTGGCGATCCTCCGGGTGCGGGCCACGGTCGTGCGCGCGATCCGCGAGTTCTTCGACGGCCGCGGCTTCACCCTGGTCGACGCGCCGATCCTCACCCCCGCGGCCTGCGAGGGGACGAGCACCCTCTTCGAGGTCCCCTACTTCGACCTGGGGAAGGCCTTCCTCACCCAGTCCGGGCAGCTCTACATGGAGGCGGCGGCCATGGCGCTCGGGAAGGTCTACTGCCTCGGCCCGACCTTCCGCGCCGAGCGGTCGAAGACCCGGCGCCACCTCACCGAGTTCTGGATGGTCGAGCCCGAGGTCGCCTTCCTGGATCTCGCCGGCGACATGGAGCTCATGGAGTCCTTCGTCTCCCACGTCGTGCAGGCGGCCCTCCGGGCGCACGAGGCCGAGCTCCGCGACGTCCTCGAGCGGGACGTGGAGAAGCTCCGGCAGGTGCGCCCCCCCTTCCCGCGGATCACCTACGACGAGGCGGTGGAGGTGATCCGGCGCGCCGGCCACCCCATGACGTGGGGCGACGACATCGGCGGGGACGAGGAGACGATCGTGGCCAGCGCCTACGACCGCCCGGTGATGGTCCACCGCTACCCGGCGGCGATGAAGGCCTTCTACTTCAAGCGCGACCCGGCCGACCCCCGGCTGGCGCTCGGCTGCGACGTCCTGGCGCCGGAGGGGTACGGCGAGATCATCGGCGGCGGGCAGCGGGAGGACGACCTGGCGACGCTGGAGGCGGCGCTCGCGGAGCACCGGCTGCCCCGCGAGGCCTTCGAGTGGTACCTCGACCTCCGGCGCTACGGCACCGTCCCCCACGCCGGCTTCGGGATGGGGGTGGAGCGCTGCGTCGCCTGGATCTGCGGCCTCCACCACGTCCGCGAGACCATCCCCTTCCCGCGGATGACGGAGCGGATCACGCCGTAGCGCCCCCCCGGCGCGCCGGGGGGCCGCCTCCCGCGGTCACCGGGGCGCCAGGACCTCGACGTCGACCCGGCGGTTCGCGCCCCGCCCCGCCGCCGTCTCGTTGGTCGCGACCGGCTCGTCGGCGCCGCGCGCCTCCACCTGGATCCGGGCGACCGGGAGGCCGAGCCCCGCGAGCACCGCCGCGACCGCCTCGGCCCGGGCCCGGGCCAGCCG
>JAJXSQ010000135.1 GCA_021784495.1 Myxococcales bacterium
GCCGGGGGCGCGGCGCGGGGCCGCGCGGCGCCGCTCCCCGGCCCCGGGGCGGCGAGCAGCGCGGCGAGGAGGAGGGTGAGGGCCGGCCCCATGCTGCCGGACTGTCCCCCTGGCAGGCGCCCGCGTCCATTTTTCGATCCCCGGGGGGGCCGCCGCCGCCGGCGCGCCCCCCCTGCGACGGTGAGGGGGCGAGGCCGCGACGGTCTTCACTCGTCGCCTGATCCAGATCAGGGCTCGCGATCGAGACGCGATCGCAGGTGCGCGCAGGTCGGCGCTTTCTTCTCGCCTTCCGGTGAATTCTGGATAGAGTGCGCCGTCCATTGGACGGGCGGGCTGGTCCGCCCCCGACTTCACCCAGGAGCCGAACAAGTGAACAAGATCATCGCTGGCGTCATCGCTGCCCTCTTCCTCGCCTCCGGCGTCGCCGTCGCCGCCGACACCGGGCCGGCCTCCATCGTCCTCAAGGCCAAGAACGGGAACGTCACCTTCCCCCACCACGCGCACCAGGAGCGGCTCAAGGGCGACTGCAAGCTCTGCCACGGCGCGATGACGGGCGGCAAGATCGCGGGCTTCGCCGAGACGGTCGACAAGACCAAGGCCCACGGCCTCTGCCACACCTGCCACAAGAAGGAAGGCAAGGGGCCCGTCGCCAAGTGCGGCGAGTGCCACAAGAAGGCTTAAGTCGAGCCTTCCGCTTCGACGACGTGACCGAGGGGCCGGGCGACCGGCCCCTCTTCACGTCTTCAGGAGCCGCGTCCGCCAGCCGGCGAGCCAGGCGAGGGCGTCGATGGGGCGCAGGGTGTCGGGGTCGAGGGCCCGCAGCGCCTCGGCGAGCGCCTCCAGCTCCGGATCGGTCCGCGGCGCGAAGAGGGAGAGCTGCGCCGCGGTCGCCGCCTCCACCCGCCGCGCGCGCCGATCGTGCGCCAGGGTCGCGTGGCCCGCCTCGTCGAGCTCCATCGACTCGAGGTTGCGCAGGATCTCCCGCGCCCGCGCCAGCACCTCCGCCGGGAGGCCGGCGAGGCGCGCCACCTCGATCCCGTAGCTCCGGGAGGCCGCGCCGGCGACCAGCTTCCGGAGGAAGACGACCTCCTCCCCCGCCTCCCGGACCGCGACCGAGAGGTTCCGGACGCCGGGCCGCTCCCGGGCCAGCTCCTGGAGCTCGTGGTAGTGGGTCGCGAAGAGGGTGCGGCTCCCGATCCGGTCGTGGAGCTGCTCCGCCACCGCCCAGGCGATCGACAGGCCGTCGAAGGTCGAGGTCCCCCGGCCGATCTCGTCGAGGATCACCAGGGAGCGCGCGGTGGCGTTGTGGAGGATCGCCGCGGTCTCGGTCATCTCGACCATGAAGGTGGAGCGGCCGCGGGCCAGGTCGTCCGAGGCGCCGACCCGGGTGAAGATCCGGTCGCACAGGCCGATCCGGGCGCGCGCGGCCGGGACGAAGCTCCCGATCTGGGCGAGGAGCGCGGCCAGGGCCGCCTGGCGCATGACCGTGCTCTTCCCGGCCATGTTGGGGCCGGTGATCACCAGCAGCGTCCCGTCCCCGGCCGCGGCGGGGTCGCCGGCGCCGGCGAGCCGGAGGTCGTTCGGGACGAAGCTCGCCGGTCCGCCCGGGAGCGCCGCCTCGACCACCGGGTGGCGGCCGTCGACGAGCTCGAGCGCGGTCGAGCCGTCCACCGCCGGGCGGCAGAACCCGCGCTCCGCGGCGACCCGCGCCAGGGAGAGGAGCGCGTCGACGCGCGCGGCGGCGGCCGCGGCGGTCCGCAGCCGCGCCCCCTGCGAGGTCACCTCCTCGCGGAGCGCCTCGAAGAGCCGCTGCTCGAGGGCGATCCGCCGCTCCTCGGCGGTGAGCACCCGCTCCTCGAAGGCCTTCAGCTCCGCGGTGACGAAGCGCTCCCCGCCGACCGTCGTCTGCCGCCGCTCGTACTCCGGCGGGACGAGGTGGAGGTTCGGCTTCGTCACCTCGAGGTAGTAGCCGAAGACCCGGTTGAAGCGGACCTTCAGCGAGCCGATCCCCGTCCGCGCCCGCTCCGTCGCCTCGAGCCGCGCGAGGACCCCCTTGCCGTCCTCGGCGACGTCGATCAGCTCGTCGAGCTCGGCCGAGTGGCCGCGCCGGATGATCCCGCCCTCGGTGAGGGTCACGGGCGGCTCCTCGGCCACGGCGGCGTCGAGGCGGGCGGCGAGCGGCTCGAGCCCGCGCAGCTCCCCGGCGGCCGCGCGCAGGAGCTCGGCCGCCCGGGGGGCGAGGAGCTCCGCCAGCGCCGGGAGGGCGAGGAGCGCGCCGGCCAGCGCCCGGAGGTCCCGGCCGCTCCCCTGGCCGACGGCCAGCCGGGCGGTCACCCGCTCGACGTCGGCGACCGGCCGCAGCGCCCCCGCCAGCTCCTCGCGCAGGATCGAGGAGGCGACGAGCTCCTCCACCGCGTCGAGGCGGCGGTGGATGGGCGCGAGCTCGGCGAGCGGGTACCGGAGCCACTCGGCGAGGAGGCGTCCGCCGGCGGCGGTCGCGGTCCGGTCGAGGAGCGAGAGGAGGCTCCCCTGGCGCTGGTTGCCCCGGAGGGTCCGCTCCAGCTCCAGGTTGGCGCGGGTCGCCTCGTCCAGGACCAGGCCCCCGTCGGTCGCCAGCCGGGCGATGCGGTCGACGTGGCGGGGCGGCGCGCGCTGGGTCTCCGCGAGGTAGGCGAGCGCCGCGGCGGCCGCGCCGAGCCCGAGCGGGAGGTCGGCGACGCCGAAGCCGTCGAGCGACGCCACCCCCAGGTGGCGGCGGAGCCGGTCCGGGCCGAGCTCGAACTCGGCGTCGTCGCGGCGCGCGACCGGCGCGCCGGCGAGCCGCCCGAGCTCCGCCGCCCGCCCCGCCTCGAGCGCGCGGGGGAGGAGGAGCTCCCGGGCGCCCGCCCGGCGCAGCTCCTCGACCAGGCGTGCGTCGTCGGCGACCTCGCCGCAGCGGAGCTGGCCGGTGGTGCCGTCGAGGAGCGCGAGCCCGACGCGGCGCTCCCCCGGCAGGGCGGCGGCGAGGAGGCTGGCCTCGCGGGGCTGGAGCACCTCCTCGTCGAGGACGGTGCCGGGCGTCACCACCCGGGTCACCTCGCGGCGCACCAGGGTCGCCCCGCCCGGCTCCCCGACCTGATCGCAGATCGCGACCTTGAACCCCCGCTCGAGGAGGCGCGCGACGTGCCCCCGCGCCGCGTGGTGAGGGACCCCGCACATGGGGACCCGCTCGTCGCCCTTCGACCGCGCGGTGAGGGTGATCTGGAGGGCCTCGGACGCGATCCGCGCGTCCTCGAAGAACATCTCGTAGAAGTCCCCGAGGCGGAAGAAGAGGATGGCGTCCGGGTGCCTCGCCTTCAGCTCGAGGTACTGGCGCATCATCGGCGTCGCCGCCGCGGTCTCGGTCATGCCCGCCGCGTTCTACCGTGAACCGGCCGCGGGGTGCTACCATCGACGGGCGATGCTCCGCGAGGCGTTCCAGGATCTGAACCGCCTCCGCCAGATCGCCTCGGCGCTCGTCCGCCACGGGTTCGGGGCCTACCTCGAGCGGACCCGGATCCGGGAGCTCGGCGTGCTCGAGGGGCTGCAGCCGGGCGCGGCGCTCCCCCCGCCCGACCGGGCCACCGCCATCCGGTTCCGGCAGCTCCTCGCGGAGCTCGGGCCGACCTTCATCAAGCTCGGGCAGCTCCTCTCGACCCGCCCCGATCTGCTCCCGGCCCACTGGGTCGAGGAGCTCGAGGCGCTGCAGGACGACTGCCCGCCCCTCCCGGCCGGCGAGGTGCGCCGGGCGATCGAGGCGGGGCTCGGCGCCCCGGTGGAGCAGCTCTTCGGGGAGCTCGAGGGCGCGCCGCTCGCGTCGGCGTCGATCGCCCAGGTCCACCGGGCGCGCACCCACGCCGGCGAGCAGGTGGCGGTGAAGGTCCAGCGCCCCGACGCGCGGGCGCGGATCGACGGCGACCTGGCGCTCCTCTATTACCTCGCCAAGCTCCTGGAGGCGGTCGTGGAGGAGACGGGCGTCTACACGCCCACCACGGTGATCGAGGAGTTCGATCGCACGATCCACGAGGAGCTCGACTTCGAGAACGAGGCCCGCAACGCGCGCGCGATGCGCGAGGCCGCGGCGCGGCGGGAGGGGCTCGTCATCCCCCGGGTCCACGACGCCCTCTCCTGCGCCACCATCCTGACCCTCGACTACGTCGAGGGGACGAAGCTGAACGACGTGACCGCCGCCGGCGGCTTCGACACCGAGCGGATCGCCCGGGCCATCATCGAGGCCTCCTTCCGCCAGCTCTTCGAGGACGGGCTCTTCCACGGCGACCCGCACCCCGGGAACATCCTGGTCCTCCCCGGCGACCGGATCGCCCTCCTCGACTTCGGCCTCGTCGGCCGGCTCACCCGCGTCCAGAAGGAGGCGCTGGTCACCCTGATCGTCGCGGTGGCGCTCAAGGACCCGGACTCGGTCGCGCGGCTGATCGTCCGGCTCGGCGTGCCGGGGGGCGGGCTGCCGCTCGGGCAGCTCCGCGCCGACGTGGTCGCCATCCTCGATCGGTACCTCGGGCTCCACCTCGACGAGATCCGGAGCGCGACGCTGCTGCGGGATCTGCTCGACCTCGCCGTCCGCCACCGGATCAAGGTGCCGCGGGAGTACGCCGTGCTCGCCAAGGCGAGCATCACCGTCGAGGGGATCATCCGGCGGCTCTACCCGCGCCTCGACATCCTCGAGGTGGGGCTCCCCTACGCGCGCGAGCTGCTCCTGGCCCGCTTCAACCCCCAGGACGCCTCCGGCGTCCTCCTGCGGAGCCTCCTGACCCTCCAGACGCTGGCGGAGGACGTGCCGGGCCAGCTCTCGCAGATCCTGGGCGATCTGGAGGGCGGGACCCTCCGGGTGAACGTCCGCTCCGACGACGCCGCGGCGGTCTCCGAGCAGGTGCGGGCGGCGGGCCTGCTCCTCTTCCTGGGGCTCATCGCGTCGGCGCTGACCGTCGGCGGGCTGGTGATCCTGGCGACCAGCCCCTCCCCGGCGATCGGCCTCGCCGCGCTCGCCGGCGGGGTCGGGGTGGCCGGCCTCGGCCTCGCGGTCCACCAGGCCCCGCGCCGCCTCCACAAGCTGAGCCTGCGCCTCCTCATCCCCGGGGGCGCCGGTCGCGCCCCGCCCCCGCCCGCCGGCGACCCGGCGAGGACCGCGCCGCCGGGCTGACGCGCGCCGCCGGGAGGCCCGGAATTTGCGGATGGCTGAACGGTGTGCCAGGATACCCCCGTTCAGGAGGTGTCATGGACGGACTGACCGGGAGGCAGCTCGAGGTGCTCCGCTTCATCGCCCGGGAGATCGAGGAGCGCGGCTACCCGCCGACGATCCGCGAGATCGGGGAGGCGCTCGACATCCGCTCCACCAACGGGGTCAACGATCACCTGAAGGCGCTCGCGCGGAAGGGGTTCCTGAGCCGCGACCCGGTGAAGTCGCGCGCCCTCACCCCGACCGAGGCGGCGCGCGAGCTGCTCGCGCGCGAGGCGGGGGGGGCGCGGGTCCTCCCCTTCCCGTCGGCGGCCCCCGGGCGCGCGCCGGCGCGGATGGTCGAGGTGCCGATCCTCGGGCGGGTGGCGGCTGGCCAGCCGATCCTGGCGCAGGAGCGCGTCGAGGACACGGTCCAGATCGACTCCTTCCTGCTGGGGACCAACAAGAAGGTCTACGGCCTGCGCGTCCAGGGGGAGTCGATGATCGGCGACGGCATCCTCCCCGGCGACTACATCTTCGTGAAGAAGCAGCTCCAGGCCGCGGACGGCGAGATCGTGGTCGCGATGATCGACGACGAGGCCACCGTGAAGCGGGTCTACTTCGAGGGGAAGCGGGTGCGCTTCCAGCCGTCGAACCCGCGGATGGCCCCCATCTACGTCCAGGAGGACGACTTCCGGACCACGATGATCCTGGGGGTCGTGGTCGGCGTCTACCGCAAGATCCACTAGCGGGGGCTCCGTCAGCGGGTCTTCGCCTGCCGGACGTAGCGGTCGAGGTCCTCCCGGTCGATGAGCGAGCAGATCTCGACCGCGTCCTGCCGCTCGCGCCGCCGGTAGATGAGCCGGACGTCGGTCGCGACGCGCACCCGGTAGTAGCCGGGGAGCCCCTCCAGCGGCAGGGCACGCAGCGAGGGGTGCCGGTGATCCTGGGAGAGCAGGAAGGCCTGCTTGATCGCCGCCCGCTGGATCCGGCGGTCCCAGCCCTCCAGCGAGGCGTAGAACTCGCCGGTGAAGACGGGGAGGAGCCAGGTGGCCGGCGGCTCCTCGCCCTCCAGATCGGCCGGGGCGGCCGGGGAGGGATCGGCGACGGCCGCGACCGGCGCCGCCAGCCGCGCCGCGGCGTCGCGGAGGGAGCGGTCGAGCGCCGCCTCGCGCTCGGCGAGCCGGGACGCCCTCCCCTCCGCGGCGTGGAGCCGGGTCTCGGCGT
>JAJXSQ010000136.1 GCA_021784495.1 Myxococcales bacterium
GCGCCGGTAGGCGGGGGCGGCGGCGAGCGAGAGCGCCGGGTCGAGGGCCAGCGCGGCGCGGATCGCGCCCGGCCCGTCCGGTCCGGCGGCGACCAGGACGCTCCCCTCGACGCTCGCCGTCGCCAGGAGCGGCGGCCCGCCGGCCTCGCGCCGCCAGACCTCGAAGGCGCGGCCGTTGGCGTTCTCCCTCCCGGACTCGGTGGCGCCGAGCCGGTCGCGGGCGAGGCGGGCGACCAGGGCGGAGAGGGCGCCCGGATCGGCGGCCGGCAGGACGAGCAGGAGCGGTCCGGCCGCGGCGCCCGCGGGCGCCGGGAGCTCGGCCACCGCCGCGCCCCGGGCCGGGTCGAGCCCCGCGCCCCGCAGCGACGCCGGGTCGAGGAGGTCGACGCCGAGCTGGGCGCCGAGCCCGGCGCGCAGGGCCGGCAGGTCGTCGAGCCCGGGGAGGCCGGCGAGCGCCCCCTCGAGCGCCGCCGCCGCCCGGGCCGCGTCGCCCAGCGACGGGACGACGAGGGCGCCGGTCGCCGCGCCGGGGACGAACCGCTCCGGCGGCGGGGTCGCCCCGCGGGTACCGCACCGGCTGCAGCCCCCGGAGAGCGCGGCGAGGAGGGCGGCGGCGACGAGGGGGGCCGATCGGGAGGGGCGCACCGCCCGTTTCTAGCATGGTAGAGAGGCCGCGATGATCTTCACCGGCCCGGACGAGAGCCCCATCGCGGTCGACCGCTACCCCGACTGGCGGTCGCGGTTCGGAGAGCGCGCCGACCGGCTGGAGCTGGAGATCGGGTGCGGCCACGGCGGCTTCGCGCTGGCCCACGCCCGCCGCTGGCCCGACCGGGCGCTGGTGGGGATCGAGCAGCGCCGCGCCTTCGCCGTCGACCTGGCCGCGCGGGCCGAGGCGCGCGGCCTCGGGAACCTGCTCGTCCTCCAGGGGGACGCCCGCCGGCTCGCGCCGCGGCTCTTCCCCGCCGGCGCGCTGGCGGCGATCCACGTCCACTTCCCCGACCCCTGGTGGAAGCGGCGCCACCTCCCGCGGCGGCTGGTCGACGGCGGGATGGCCACCCTCCTCGCCGGCCTGCTGCGGCCGGGCGGGCTCCTCGACCTCCGGACCGACGTCGAGCGGTACGCCGTGGACGCGGCGGCCCGGCTGGAGGCGGCCGGGCTGCGGAACGAGGCGGGGCCCGGCGGCTTCGCCCCCGCGGCGCCGGACGAGCTCCCCTCCACCCGGGAGCGGCGCTACCTGGAGACCGGGCAGCCGGTCTGGAGGCTGCGGCTCCGCCGCCCCTGAGCGCGGCGGGCGGTGGCGCGGTCCGGCCGCGTCTGCTATCCCAGTCGGTCCCGGCGGCCCCCGTCGCCGGCCCGACCACGCCATGAAGAACCTGACCGCCGCCCAGATCCGCGAGGCCTTCCTCCGCTTCTTCGAGGAGCGGGCCCACCGCCGCGTCGCCTCCTCCTCGCTCGTCCCGTCGAGCGACCCGACCCTGCTCTTCACCAACGCCGGCATGGTCCAGTTCAAGGACGTGTTCACCGGCCGCGAGCGGCGCGACTACACCCGGGCCACCACCTCCCAGAAGTGCGTCCGCGCCGGCGGGAAGCACAACGATCTCGAGAACGTGGGCTTCACCGCGCGTCACCACACCTTCTTCGAGATGCTCGGGAACTTCTCCTTCGGCGACTACTTCAAGCGGGAGGCCGTCGCCTGGGGCTGGGAGTTCGTCACCAGCCCCTCCTGGCTGGGCATCGATCCGACCCGCCTGGCCACCACCGTCTTCGCCGGCGAGGGGGCCATCCCCTGGGATCAGGAGGCCTTCGACCTCTGGCGCGCCCAGGGGGTGCCGGCCGAGCGGATCCACCGGCTGGGGATGAAGGAGAACTTCTGGGCGATGGGGGACACCGGCCCCTGCGGGCCGTGCTCGGAGATCCACTACTTCCAGGGGGACGACCTCCCCTGCGCCGAGGTCGCGGCCGGCCGGCCCTGCCTCGGCGTCGCCTGCGACTGCGATCGCTGGCTCGAGATCTGGAACCTGGTCTTCATGCAGTTCGAGCGGAGCGCCGACGGGGCCCTGGCCCCGCTCCCCCGCCCCTCGATCGACACCGGCGCCGGGCTGGAGCGGCTGGCGGCGGTGGTCCAGGGCAAGCGCTCCAACTACGACACCGACCTCTTCCGGCGGATCATCGCCGCCGTCGAGGCGCTCGCCGGGCGGCCCTACGGCGGGACCGACGCCCCGGACGACGTCTCGATGCGGGTGATCGCCGACCACGCCCGGGCGGCGGCCTTCCTGGTCGGCGACGGGGTGCTGCCGTCGAACGAGGGGCGGGGCTACGTCCTCCGCCGGATCGCGCGGCGGGCGATCCGGCACGGCAAGCGGCTCGGGCTGGAGCGCCCGTTCCTGGCCGACGTCTGCGGGGCGGTCCTCGTCGAGATGGGCGACGCCTACCCCGAGACCCGGGACAACGAGCCCTTCATCCGCACCGTCGTCCGGCAGGAGGAGGAGGGCTTCCGGCGGACGCTCGACCGGGGGCTGCAGATCCTGGAGGAGGAGATGGCCCGCCTGGGTGGCGGCGCGGCGCGGACGCTCCCGGGCAAGGTCGCCTTCCTGCTCGCCGACACCTTCGGCTTCCCGATCGACCTCACCCGGGTGATCGCCGGCGAGCGCGGGATCGCGGTGGACGAGGCCGGGTTCGAGGAGGCGCTCGCCGCCCAGCGCGCCCGCTCGGAGTGGCGCGGCTCGGGGGAGCAGGCGGCCGGCGACCTCCACAAGGCCATCGCCGCGGAGCTGGGCGGGACCCGCTTCCTCGGCTACGAGGCGGAGACGGCCCACGCCGAGGTGGTCGCGCTGGTGGTGAACGGCGCCCGGGCGACGCGCGCCGAGGTGGGGGACGCGGTCGAGGTGATCGCCGGCGTCACCCCGTTCTACGGGGAGTCGGGCGGGCAGCTGGGCGACACCGGGACCATCACCGGGCCCGCCGGGGCGGTCGAGGTGACCGACGCGCGCCGGCCGGTGGCCGGGCTCACCACCCACCTCGGCCGGGTGGTGCGCGGCGCCCTGGCGGTCGGGGACCGGGTCGAGCTCGCGGTCGACGCCGGCCGGCGCGCCCTGATCCGGGCCAACCACTCGGCGACGCACCTCCTCCACCTCGCCCTCCGGGAGCGGCTGGGCGCGCACGTGAAGCAGGCCGGCTCGGTCGTCGGCCCCGACCACCTGCGCTTCGACTTCTCCCACGGCCAGCCCCTCACCCCCGACGAGCTCCGGGACGTCGAGCGGCGGGTGAACGAGCTCGTCCGCGAGAACGCCGCCGCGGAGACGGCGATCCTCTCGCTCGAGGACGCCCGCAAGACCGGCGCGATGATGATCTTCGGCGAGAAGTACGGCGAGACCGTCCGCGTGGTCGGGCTCGGGCCGTCGCGGGAGCTCTGCGGCGGCACCCACGTGCGCCGCACCGGCGACATCGCCTTCTTCAAGATCGCCAGCGAGGAGTCGATCGCCGCCGGGGTGCGGCGCGTGGTGGCCCACACCGGGCCGGGCGCCGTGGCCCTCGCGCAGCGGACCGACGAGGAGCTCCGGCGCGCCGCGGCGCTGCTCCGCGCCGGCGCCTTCGAGGTGGCCGCCAAGATCGAGGCGGCGCAGCGCCGGGTGAAGGAGCTCGAGCACGCGCTCGAGGAGGCCGCCGGCCAGCTCGCCGCCGCCCGCTCGGGCGACCTGGCGGCGCGCGCCGTCGAGGTGAACGGCGCCCGGATCCTCGCGGCGCGCGTCGACGGCGACGCCCGGGCGCTCCGGGAGCTCGCCGACCGCCTGCGCGACCGGCTCGGCCGCGGGGTGGTGGCGCTCGGGTCCGAGGTGGGCGGGAAGGCGGTCCTCCTCGTCGCCGTCACCCGCGATCTCACCGGCACCCTGAAGGCCGGGGACCTGGTCCGCGAGGCGGCGAAGCTCGTCGGGGGCGCGGGCGGCGGGAAGCCGGAGATCGCCCAGGCGGGCGGACCCGATCCGTCGGGCCTCGAGCGGGCGCTCGAGCGGGTGCGCGAGCTCGCCGGCGCGGCGCTGCGCTGAGGGGCCGGGCGGCCGCGGCGCGCCGGTTGACCGGCGTCTCGCGGGGTGGCTACAGTCCTGACCGCCGATGCGCCCCGCCACGTCCCCCTCGCGCCACCCGCTCGACGCGCCGGTCGTCGATCTCGGCGCCGCGCGCGAGGCGCGCCGGCTGCGCGACTTCCAGGGGCGCTGCCGCGAGGTGGACGACCTGAACCGCCGGGCGCTCGCGCGCCTCTTCCAGGGCGGGCTCGTCTACACGCGCCAGGGGGCGCGGCTGGGGCGCGACCTGCTCCTCGCCCACCAGCACCTCCTCCGGGTCGGCGACCTGCTGGCCCGCATCGGCGAGCTCGCCGGGGCGGCGGCGTCGGAGGAGGCCGAGGCGCTCTACGACGAGGCGCGCGCGCTCCTCCGGCGCACCGGGAAGCTCACCAGCCGGACCGGGGCGGTCCTCGCCCGCGGCCGCTGAGCGGTCGGGCCCGCTCCCCGCCGGGACGCCCGCGCCCCGCCCGCCATGACCGGACGGCTGCTCGAGCTCGAGATCGACGCCCCGGCGCTCCGCGGGAACCCCCTCGGCGACCCATCGCGGCGCCCGCTCCTCTGCTGGCTCCCCGCCGGCCGGGAGGACGGCCGCGGACTCCCGGCGGTCTACTTCCTCCACGGCTTCACCGGGAGCGCGCGCGCCTGGCGGAACGTGTCGCCCTTCAGCCCCACCGTCCCGGAGCGGATCGACGCCCTGGTCGCGGGCGGCGCGATCCCGCCCTTCGCCGCGGTCTTCGTGGACGGCTTCACCGCGCTCGGCGGGAGCCAGTGGACCAACTCCCCGGCGATCGGCCGGTACCAGGACTACGTCGCCGACGACGTGGTCGCCTTCGTCGAGGCGCGGCTGGGGACGGTGGCGCGGCGCGAGGCGCGGGCGGTGGTCGGGAGGAGCTCCGGCGGGTACGGCGCCCTGCGGCTCGGCCGCGACCGGCCCGAGGTCTTCGCCCACCTCGCCTGCCACGCCGGGGACGCCGGCTTCGAGTGGTGCTACGGCCCCGACCTCCCGCGGGCGGCGGCCGCCCTGCTCGGCGCGCGCGACGCCGCCGCCTGGCTGGCCGACGCGGTCCGGCGCGCGCGGGAGACCCGCCTCGCCGGCGCCGACCACCCGGTCCTCTCGGTCCTCGCCATGAGCGCCGCGTACTCCCCCGATCCGTCGGCGCCGCTCGGCGCCGCGCTCCCCTTCGAGCTCCCCTCCGGCCGGCTCCGGGAGGAGGTCTGGGCCCGCTGGCTCGAGGCCGATCCGGTCCGCTTCGTGCCGCGCGCGCTCGACGCCTACCGGCGGCTGGCCACCGTCTTCCTCGACTGCGGGACCCGCGACGAGTTCCACCTGCGCTGGGGGGCGAGGCAGGTCGCGGCCGCGCTCCGCGCCGGCGGGGTGGAGGTGGTCCACGAGGAGTTCGAGGACGGCCACATGGGGACCGGCTACCGGTACGACCGGTCGCTGGCGCTCCTCGTGCCCCGCCTCGCGCGCGGGTGAGGGGGCCCCGGCGCCGCGCGCCCGTCCCCGGGGGTGACAGCGGGTGGCGCCATCGGGTATCACCGGGCGGCCCGAGACCCCCGGAGGAAGAACCCATGCGCCGCGCCCGCCTTCTCGCCCCGCTCCTCGCCGCCCTGGCGCTCGCCGCCGCCCTCCCCGCGGCGGCGCGCGCCGCCGACCCGTCGCTCCGGTGGGAGGGGCCGGGGAGCGGCGTCACCGGCTGGGCCATCCTCGGGTACGGCGACGCGGTCGGCGCCGGCGTGAGCTACCACACCTCGCTGGTGCCGGAGGGCTTCATCCGGGACCCGGGGGTCCGGATCCACGACAACCTCGACCTCGAGGTCGGCGCCGACTTCCTCAACTACTACGGGTACCGCGTCGGGCCGTACGACTACGGCTGGAACGAGCTGCTCCTCCGGGGCGGGCTCCTCTGGGACTTCTGGCTCACGCCGCGCCTCGCGGTCTACCCCAAGCTCGACCTCGGCTGGGGTTTCGGCGGCTACACCGGCAACTACGACCCGGCCTACGGCCCCCGCCAGACCTTCGGCGGCCTCTTCGTCGAGGGGGCGGCCGGGGTGATCTTCAAGCTGCAGCCGCGACTCGCCCTGCGCGGCGAGATCGGCTCCGCCGGGCTCAAGCTCGGCATCGACTTCGAGTTCTAGGCGCCCCCGCCCGGGCGCCCGGCGGGGCCCTAGCCCTGCCGGTGGCCGCCCCGCCGCAGGAAGGTGGGGATCTCGAACTGCTCGTCCTCGCCGGGATCGTGGCCGGGGGCGCGGGCCGAGGTCGCCGGGAGCGAGGGGGACGCCGGGCGCGCCCGGGGGAGCGGCGGCGGCTCGAGCCGCGCCGACGGCGCGGGCGCG
>JAJXSQ010000137.1 GCA_021784495.1 Myxococcales bacterium
GGCGAGGCGGGCGGCGAGCTGGTTGTGGAAGTGGCAGAGCAGGCGCAGGCCGTCGGCGGTGGCGGCGCCGCCGCGAGCGAACGGGACGAGGTGGTCGAGCTCGAGCCGGGTGGTCGAGCCGCAGACGCCGTCGTGGCCGCGGTCGTCGTCGACCGGCCAGGTGCAGCGGCCTCCGTCGCGCCGCCAGACCTCGCGCCTCACCGCGGCCGGGATTGCGGGGCGACGCTCGCCGCTGGCCTCGGGCCGGACCTCTGCTCGCGGAGAGGCCGTGCCATTCCGGTCCCGACCGCCCCGCGTGGCAGCGGCGGCAGTCTCGGGCCGGCGCGAACGCGGGCGCTCGACGAGGCCGCGGCGGCGGCTTCGTTCGGCGAGGAGGAGGTCGAGCGCCGCCTCGAGGATCTGCTCGGTGCCGGCGCCGGGGAGGGAGCGGGAGAGGGCGGCGCGTGCGGCGGCGAGCTTGTCGAGGAAGCGGCGGGAGACGGTGACGTGGAGCCGGCGGAGGTCGGCGGTGAGCGGGTCGATCGACTCCGGTGGCGGGGGAGCGGGGCGAGGTCCCTCGTCGAGCGGCGGCCAGACCGGAAGGGCGGCGGGGGGCGTTCCGTCGGCCGGCGGCGGGGCCATGCCCGGCGAGGCCGCTGCGGCCGCCGCCCAGGCGATCGCCGGCTGCGGCTGCGGCTGCGACTGCACGATCGCGCCGTCCGCCGACGAGACCGCCTGACCCGGAGCGCCCAGCAGGAAGGTCGTCGCCGGCGCAGGGTCGGCGGCGGTCCGAAGGGAGGCGAGCAACGGCGCGCCGTCCGATCCCGGAGCGCTCGCGGCGACCGACCGTGACGGGATCGGGCGCCGCCGGTCGCCCCCGGAGCTCGCGACCAGGTCGGCGCCGGGGGAGCGGGTTACGACGTCGCGGCGGGGGACGACGGCCACGGGGAGGAGTGCGGCGGCAAGGTCGCGGGCCTCGCGGCGGGAGAGGTGGAAGAAGCGGGGGAGCAGGGCGGAGGCGTTCTGCTCGGTCAGGACGCGGGCGAGCTCGGCGACGGCGGAGAGGCAGAGGCGGCCGTCGCGGAGCGGGGCCTCGACGGCGGGGACGCGGCGCAAAAGGCCGGCGGCGGTCGAGCGGAGGAAGGCGGCGCCGGAGGAGAGGCCGAGGTGGCGGCGGAGGAAGGAGAAGAGGCTGGGGTGGCCGAGGAGGACCCAGAGGCGGCGGCGGTCGAACTCGGCGAGGGCGAGGAGGAAGTCGGCGAGGGAGGCGTGCTCGGTGGCGAGCAGGGCGGTGAGCCGGGAGGCGGCGGAACGGGCGGAGGGCTCACCGGGGAAGGTGGCGGCCGAGGCGGTCGGGCCGGGTGCAGGCGCGAAGGGGGATGCGCCCGGAGGAGGAGCGCCGGGCAAGGTCGGGCCGGAGAGGGCGGCGCCGGGAGCGGTGGCGCCGGGCGAGGTCGGACCGGAGAAGGCGGCGCCCGGAGCGGTGGCGCCGGGCAAGGTCGGGCCGGAGAGGGCGGCGCCGGGAGCGGTGGCGCCGAGGGAGGTCGAGCCAGCGGAGGAGGCGCCGGTGCTGGGCGGGAAGAGGTGGGAGACGGAGCGGAGAGCGGCGTGTTCGCTGAGCGTGTGCATGCACGCATCGTCTCATGGCGGATCGACCCCTCTCCAAATGCGCCAGGAGCGGCGCAGGGCGGCGAGCGCGAGGCGGGGCCCCTCCCCCCTCGCGGCCGGCGCCGGGGAGGCACAGCGGGCCTGCGGCGCGCCGAGGAGCGGAATCCCGAGCCGATCCGGATCGCGAGGAGCGGCGCAGACGGAAATGCGTCAAGCGCCGAGAGCGCGCAGGCCCAAGAGAGATCGGGGGCGAGAAGAGCGCGCGGAGGGCGTGACTCTCGGTGTCGCCGACGCCGCGGCCGCCGATGCCGCGGCCGCCGATGCGGTGGTCGTCGGAGCGGTGGTCGTCGGAGCGGCGGTCGTCGGTGCGGCGGTCGTCGGTGTGGCGGTCGTCGGTGCGGCGGTCGTCGGTGCGGCGGTCGTCGGTGCGGCGGTCGTCGGTGCGGCGGTCGGTCGCGAGTTTTCGCCTGGAAGAAATCTCGCGACCTTCTGTCACTCGCGGTTGCCTTAGCCAAGCACGGTGCCGAGCTCGGCGAGATCAGCGATCCCGGCAAGCCCAGCGCGCCCGCCGACTCCAGCGCGAAGCCCCAGGCCCGGCGCGACCTGCGGCGGGCGGGTGGGTGGGCCCCGGCGCGCGCAGGCGGCGCGGCGATCATCGCCGGCGTCTCGAGCGGCTCCCGGGTGGGCCCCGGCGCGCGCAGGCGGCGCGCTGCCCCGCGATCTGCGGCGCGCCACCGGCCCCGACGCTGCGCGGAGTCACCCCTGGCAGCGCCGGCAGAGGAACGTCGAGCGCCCGCCCTGGACGATCCGCCGGATCGCCTCCCCGCACCGCGGGCAGGGCGCGCCGGCGCGGCCGTACACCCGGAACGGGTTCTCGCCCCCCTCCTCCACGTACCGGATCCCCGGGCCGCGGAGCCGCCCGAGGGCGAAGCGGACGGCCGCCGTCACCCCGCGCGCGAGCGCCGCGACCTCCGGCGACCCGAGCCGATCGGCGCGCCGGCGCGGGTCGAGGCGGGCCCGCCAGAGCGCCTCGCCGGCGTGGATGTTCCCGAGCCCGGCGAGCAGCCGCTGGTCGAGGAGCGCCACCTTGATCGACCGGCGGGTCCGCGCCAGGCGCGCGGCGAGCCGGGCCACGTCGATCGGCGCGGCGAGCGCGACCGGGCCGAGCGCGGCGAGCGCGGCGACCTCGTCGAAGCGCGCGCCGGCCACGATCCGGAGCCGGCCGAAGCCGCGGGGATCGACGTAGTCGAGCGCCGTCCCGTCGTCGAGGCGGAGGCTCGCGCGGAGGTGCGCGGGCGGGGCGCCCCCCGCCGCCCGCCCGATCCATTTGCCCGTCATCCCCAGGTGCGAGAGCAGGCCGAGCCGCGCCGCGCCGATCGCGGCGGTGACCAGCAGGTGCTTGCCGCGCCGCGCGACACCCTCCACCCGCGCGCCGGCGAGGGCCCGGGAGAAGGCCGCCGGCCCCAGCGGCCGGAGGAGCCGCCCGGCGCCCCGCGTCACCGCGACCGCCTCGACCGTCCGCCCGACGGCGCGCTCGCGCAGGAGGCGGGCCGCGAACTCGACCTCCGGCCCCTCCGGCACCCCGTCAGCCCTCGCGCCGGCGGGTGAAGGCCGCCACGAAGAAGCCGTCGGTCCCGTGCCGGTGCGGCAGGAGCCGTAGGCGGCTCCCGTCCGCCCCGGCCGCCGCGGCGCGCTCGGCGCCGAGGAGGGGGGCGAGCGGCGCCGGGTCGAAGGGGAGCGTCCGCTCGACGTGGTCGGCGATGTCGTCGTTCTCCGCGCGGCCGATGGCGCAGGTCGCGTAGACCAGCCGGCCCCCCGGCCGGACGAGCCGGCCGAAGCGCGCCACGAGCTCGCGCTGCCGCGCGGCGAAGCGGTCGGGGTCCCCGGGCGCGAGCCGCCAGCGCGCGTCCGGCCGGCGGCGGAGCGTGCCGAGGCCGCTGCACGGCGCGTCGACGAGGACGACGTCGGCGCGGCCGTCCAGGTCGGCGAGCTGCGCCCCGGCCTCCTCGCCCGCGGCGATCGCCCGGACGCGGAGGTTGTCCACCCCGGCGCGGCGCGCGCGGCGGCGCGCCTCGGCGAGCCGATCGGCGTCGGCGTCGAGCGCCCAGAGCGTCCCCCGGTTGTGCATCTCGGCGGCGAGCGCGAGCGTCTTCCCGCCCGCGCCGGCGCAGGCGTCCACCACCGTCGCCCCCGGGCGCGCTCCGGCCGCGAGCGCGATGAGCTGCGAGCCCTCGTCCTGGATCTCGAACCAGCCCTCCTGGAAGGAGGGCAGCGCGAAGGCGTTCTCGTGGCCGTCGAGCCGCAGCCCCCAGGGGCTGAGCGGCGTGGGGGCGGCGCCCACCCCCTCGGCGGCGAGCCGCTCCAGGAGCGCCGCGCGCGTCCCCCGGAGCAGGTTCGCGCGCACGGTGAGCGGCGCCCGCTCGTTGAGCACCCCGACGAGCGCGGCCGCCTCCTCCGCGCCCAGCTCCTCGCGGAAGCGGCGGACGATCCAGACCGGGAGCGACCCCTGGAGCGCCAGCCGCTCCACCGGATCGGAGACCGCGGCCAGCCGGGCGTCGGCGCCGTCGAGCGCGGCGAGCCGCGCCGGCGCGATCCCGAGCCGCGCCGCCGCGTCCCGGGGCGCGACGCCGCCGTGGCGGCAGAGCCAGGCCGCGTAGCGGGTGGCCAGGTCGGGCGGCCGCGGCCGCGCGCCGAGGAGCCAGTCGAGCTGCCCCTGCCAGCGGGTCAGCCCGTAGACCGCCTCGGCCGCCGCGCGCCGCTCCGACGCCCAGAGCCGATCGCCCCGGAGCGCGCGCTCGAGCGCCCGGTCGGCGAGCCACCCCTGGTCGTGGACGAGGCCGTGGACCTCCAGGACCGCGCCGTCCACCAGGTCGAGCCGCAGCGGGCGCGGGCTCGTGCCGGCGCGCGCGCGCGCCGCGGGGGGGCGGCGGCGCCCCGGCTTCCCCGGTCGCCCCGGGGCGCGCCCGGGCCCCCGGCCGTGGCCGGTGCCGGTCCGGAGGGTCGAGGTCGCCGGTCGCTTCGTCGGGGGGGTGCGCACGCCCCCTTCTACAGCGCCTCGAGGACGCTCGCGACGTGCCCGTCCACCTTCACCTTGGAGAAGACCCGCTCGACCCGTCCGTCGGCCCCGACCAGCACCGTCGTCCGGAGCGTCCCCTCGACCTTCTTTCCGTACATCGTCTTCTCCCCCCAGGCGCCCCAGGCCTTCTGGACCGACAGGTCGGCGTCGGAGAGGAGCGGGAAGGGGAGGCCGTGCTTCTCCCGGAACCGGCGCTGGGCGGCCGGCGCGTCCCGAGAGACGCCCAGGACGGCCACCTTCCTCCTCTCGAACGCGGCGACCTCGTCACGGAAGTCGCAGGCTTCCCGCGTTCAACCGGGGGTCATCGCCTTCGGGTAGAAGAAGACCACCACCCGCTTCCCGCGGAGCGCCGAGAGCGCGACCGGCCTCCCGTCCTGATCCGGGAGGGTGAAGTCGGGTGCCAGGTCTCCGGGTTCGAGCGCCATCGGGTCTCCTCGGCCCCCCGGGCTGCCGGCGGGGCGGACGCGTTCAACCTGCCCGCGTCGCCGCGGCAGGGAAACGCCCCTCGCGGGCGCTCCGGGGCCGGACGGCGCCGTCGACGGGGCGCCCCGGAGGTACCAAAATCTCGAGGGCTGCCGGCCCCTTGCCTCTCGGAGGGGGGCGTGTTAGATCGCCATCCCCCTCGATCCTCGCGACCGGCGGGGGGGCGCCCGACGCGGGCGCTCGCCGTCAACTACTCACACGCCTCCGGCAGCGCGCTCCGGTGCCACTGGTCGGTTCCAGGGCTCTTCGCGCGCATCCGCACCGGGGCGTGGTGGACACCAACCGGAGAAGACCCCATGGAGAACGTTTCCCAGCAGCCGCCCGTCGCGGAGGCCGCTCCCGCCGCCGCTCCCGAGGCAGCACCCGCCGCCCCCCCCGCACCCGCCGCCGAGCCGACGATGGCCGCCGCGCTGACGGCGAGCGGCAGCGCCATCAGCATGAAGCAGCTCCTCGAGGCGGGCGTCCACTTCGGCCACCAGACGAAGCGCTGGAACCCGAAGATGAAGCCGTACATCTTCGGCGCCCGCAACGGCATCTACATCATCGACCTGCAGAAGACGGTCGGGCTCGCCCGGACCGCGCTGCGCTTCGTCTCCGACGCGGCCGCCCGCGGCGGCTCGATCCTCTTCATCGGCACGAAGAAGCAGGCCCAGGACGCCATCCGCGAGGAGGCGGTCCGCGCCGGGATGTACCACGTCACCAACCGGTGGCTCGGCGGCACCCTCACCAACTTCAAGACGATCAAGACCGGGATCGAGCGGCTCAAGACGATCGAGAAGATGAAGGAGGACGGCACCTACGATCGGCTCCCGAAGAAGGAGGTCGCCTCCAACGAGCGCGAGCGGGAGAAGCTCGAGAAGAACCTCGGCGGCATCAAGGACATGGCCCGGCTGCCGGCCGCGATCTTCGTCATCGACACCAAGAAGGAGCACATCGCGGTCCACGAGGCCAACCGGCTCGGCATCCCGGTCGTCGCGGTGGTGGACACCAACTGCGACCCGGAGGGGATCGACTACGTGATCCCCGGCAACGACGACGCCATCCGCTCCATCCGCCTCTTCACCGGCAAGGTGGCCGAGGCCTGCCTCGAGGGGCGGAGCCGCCACGCGGCCTGGGTGGCCGAGCACGGCGGGCGCGAGGAGCGGGCCGAGGACGACCGCGACGCCGCCAGCGAGCGCGGGTCGAAGGACCGGCGCGACCGGGGCGGGCGCGGCGGCGAGCG
>JAJXSQ010000138.1 GCA_021784495.1 Myxococcales bacterium
GATGGCGCGCAGCGAGGCCGCCGCCGACCTCGGGGCGCTCGGCCGGGCCCTCGACGCCGAGCCGGCGGCGGCGCTCCATGGCTGGGAGGCGCTCTCCCGCCTCCCCGACGCCGCCGAGGCCCTCCGCTTCGTCGACGCCCGCGCCGCGGCGGCGCCCGGGGACGCGGCCCTCCAGGTGCTGCGGGGGCGGCTCCTCCACCGGCTGGGGCGCCGCCCGGAGGCGCTGGCCACCTTCCGTCGGGCGCTCGACCTGGACGGCGCGGGGGAGGCCTCCCTGGTGCTCGGAGACCTGCTGCGGGAGCTCGAGGTCCCGGCGGGCGTCGAGGAGCTCCGGGCGCGGCACGACCTCCTGGTGGCGGCGCTCCTGCGACGCCCGGCGGCCCTCCGGTGCACCCGGTGCGGGACCGAGGCCACCCACCGCGGCTGGCGCTGCCGCGGCTGCGGCGCCTTCGACGCCTTCGGCTAGGGGGGAGCGGCCCGCGCGCCCGCGCCGGGACCCGGCCGAACCGTGCTAGATCTCGGGCATGGCCGGTCCCCGGGAGAAGCCCATCGTCGGCATCGACCTGGGCACCACCAACGCCTGCGTCGCCTCGGTGCGCAACCGGATCCCGCGGGTGGTCCCGACCGACCGCGGCGCGCTCATCCTCCCCACGGTCGTGGCGCTCTCCGAGAAGGGGGACCTGCTCGTCGGGGCGCTCGCCAAGGATCAGCTGATCGTCAACCCGAAGAACACGATCTACGGGGCCAAGCGGCTCATCGGGCGCACCTTCAGCTCGAAGGTGGTCCAGGAGCTGCGGAGCTACTACAGCTACGAGATCGTCGAGGGCCCCGCCGGGGAGGCGGCGGTCCTGCTCGGCGGGGCGGTCCGGACCCTCCCGGAGATCTCCGGGATCGTGCTCGCCCACCTGAAGCGGATCGCCGAGACCTTCCTCCAGCGCGAGATCCCGCAGGCGGTGATCTCGGTGCCGGCCCACTACTCGGACGCGCAGCGCCAGGCGGTGCGGGAGGCGGGACGGATCGCCGGCTTCGAGGTGCGCCGGATCGTGAACGAACCGACCGCCGCGGCGCTCGCCTACGGGTTCTCCCGCGGCCTGGACCAGAAGATCCTCGTCTACGACCTCGGGGGCGGCACCTTCGACGTCTCGGTGCTGCAGCTCTCCGGGAACGTCTTCGAGGTCCTGGCCACCGGCGGGGACACCTTCCTCGGCGGGGTCGACTTCGACAACCGGATCATCGACTACGTCCTCGACGACTTCTGGCGCCGGCACCAGATCGACCTCGCCGGCTCGCCCATCGCGATGCAGCGGGTGAAGAACGGCGCGGAGACGGCCAAGATCGATCTCTCCCTCATCCCCAACGTGGTCATCGACCTCCCCTACGTCGAGGAGCGGAAGGGGAAGCCGCTCGACGTCCGGGTGCCGCTCTCCCGCCACCGGCTCGACGAGCTCACCGTCGACCTCGTCGACCGGACGTTCGAGATCTGCGATCGCGTGCTCGCCGAGCGCAACCTCCGCCCCGACCAGATCGACGAGGTGATCCTGGTCGGCGGCCAGAGCCGGATGCCGCTCGTCCAGGAGAAGATCCGCGCGCACTTCGGCCGCCCCGCGCGCAAGGGGGTCCACCCGGACGAGTGCGTCGCCCTCGGCGCCGCCCTCCTCGGCGACTCCCTCGACGCCATCGACTCGGTCACCCTGGTCGACGTCCTCTCGATGCCGATCGGGATCGCCACCCCGACGAACCACTTCCGCACCATCCTCGAGAAGAACGTCGCCATCCCCTCGGCGCGCTCCTTCCGGCTCCCCCCGCCGCGCGAGCCCGGCCAGCCCATCGAGATCGACATCTTCCAGGGCGCCTCCGACCTGATCGTGGACGACGAGTTCCTCGGATCGATCCGCCTCCCGGCGGCGGCGACGGGACGGCGCATCGACTTCAAGCTCGACGAGGAGAGCCTCCTCCACGTCAGCTTCGACGATCCGGCGAAGGGGATGACGGCGCTCTCCCTGGCCACCCGCGACACGCCGGAGGCGCTGCGGCGCGCCCTCGCCGAGGCGGCCGCCGAGCGATCGGGCCCCCAGGTGGAGAGCGGCGCCCGGGGGCGCCGGGGCGGGCTCTTCGGCTGGCTGAAGCGCGGCTGAGGGCGCGGCGCCGGATCCGCCGTTCGTTGACACCCGATCCCGGCGACGGCATACTCCGCGCCCTCGCGGTCCAGGGGCGCTTAGCTCAGCGGTAGAGCACTGCCTTCACACGGCAGGGGTCGCAGGTTCAAGCCCTGCAGCGCCCATTTCGTCGCCGCGCGGCGGGGACGGGACCTCCCGGCGGAGCCGAGCCACCGGAGCCGAGCATGCGCCGCCCGTTCGCCGTCCTGTTCGATCTCGACGGCACGCTGGTCGACACCGTCCCGTTCATCCTCGAGAGCGTGCGCCACGCCTTCGATGGCTACGGCCGCGCTCCCACCGACGCCGAGTGGATCGCCGGGATCGGCACCCCGCTCCGGACCCAGCTCGAGGGCTTCGCCCGCTCCCCGGCGGACGTCGCGCCGCTCCTGGAGCGTTACCGCGCGTTCTGGCTCGAGCACCACGACCGCCGCACGCACGCCTTCCCCGGGGCGGTCGAGGTCGTGCGATCCCTGCACCACGACGGCCACCCGATCGGCGTCGTCACCGCCAAGGTGGAGTCCGGGGCCGAGCGGACCCTCCGGCTGGTGGGGCTCCACGACTGCGTGGACGTCCTGGTCGGCGCCGACACCGTCCCCCGGGCGAAGCCCGATCCCTTGCCGGTCCTGCACGCGCTCCAGCGGCTCGGCCGCGCCCCGCGGGAGGCGCTGATGATCGGGGACTCCCCCCACGACCTCGCCGCCGCGCGCGGCGCCGGCGTCGCCAGCGTGGGAG
Source organism: Myxococcales bacterium (assembly GCA_021784495.1). Classification (GTDB taxonomy): domain Bacteria; phylum Myxococcota; class Myxococcia; order Myxococcales; family Anaeromyxobacteraceae; genus JADKCZ01. Next base: position 2,889 of record JAJXSQ010000138.1, read on the forward strand.
CCTGCTGGGGCGCGACGGCCCGGGAGGCGCTCGCTCCCCTGGCCGACCACCTCCTCTCCGACGTGCGCGACCTCGCGCCCCTGGTCGCGGCGCTCGAGGCCTCCGCCGCGGGCTGAGCCGCGGGCCCGGGGACCGATCGCGCCCCCCGGCCCCGGAGGGGACTGGATTGTCCCGCTCGCCCCGCGTGACTATGGATCCGCGAGGAGGAGGACCATGGCCACTCGGCCGAAGGGTAGGGCGCGCGCCTCCCGACACGGGCCGCGCAAGGCCGCGGCCGCCTCCGATCGGGATCGCTTCCTCGCGCTCGCATCGCATGAGCTCCGCACGCCGCTGACGGCGCTGGCGCTGCACCTCGACTCGGCGCTGCGGATGGGGAGCGGCCCGGGAGAGGCGGACCTGCCGACGGCCGCGCGGGCCCAGATCGAGTCGGCGCGCCGCCAGGTCCGCCGGATGGCCTTCCTGGTCGACGAGATCCTGGACATCACCCGGATCCAGTCCGGGGCGGTGGAGCTGGCGCCGGAGGAGCTCGACCTCGCGGCCCTCGTCCGGTCGGTGGTCACCCGACGCCTGCGCGAGGCGGAGTCCGCGCGGGCGACCGTCTCGGTGGTGGCGCCGCCGGCGCTCCCGGGGCGCTGGGACCCGGCGCGGGTGGAGCAGGTGCTCGTCCACCTGCTGACGAACGCCTTCAAGTTCGGGGGAGGGCGCCCCGTCGTCGTCGAGGTGACCGAGGAGGGCGATCGCGCCCGCCTCTCGGTCCGGGATCGGGGGCGGGGGATCGCGCCCGAGGATCAGGAGCGGATCTTCGTCCGGTACGAGCGGGCCGATCCGGCGCCGGAGCAGGCCGGGCTCGGGCTCGGGCTCTGGATCGCCCGCGAGTTCGTCGAGCGGATGGGCGGGACCATCGCGGTGGAGAGCCGGGCGGGGGAGGGCGCCCGCTTCGTCGTCGAGCTGCCGCTCGGCCGGGGCGGTTGACCGACCCTCTCCCCCGCCGGCGCGCGGGCGCCCTCGGGGGCGCCCGGGCCTGCTATCGTCGACCCATGCGCATCGCCTACCTCGGCCCCCCGGGCACGTTCAGCGAGGAGGCGCTCGCCCGCTGCGACCTCGCCGGCCCGGAGGAGCCGCTCCCCTGCGCCAGCATCGCCGCGGCCTACGACGCCCTGCTGTCGGGCGACGCGGACGGCGCGCTCCTCCCCATCGAGAACTCCATCGAGGGGGCGATCGGGACGACCCTCGACCTCCTCGTCCACCGCCCCGGACCGCTCATCCGCCGGGAGGTGCTCCTGCCGGTCCGGCAGCACCTCCTCGCCCGCCCCGGGGTGCGGCTCGCCGAGGTGACCCGCGTCCTCTCGCACCCCCAGCCGCTCGGCCAGTGCGCGCGCTTCCTCCGCGCGCGCCTCCCCGACGCCCGCCTGGAGCCGACCCACTCGACCACCGACGCGGCGATCCAGGTGGCGGCCGGGCTGGCCGGCGCCGCGGCGATCGGATCGAGCGTCGCGGCGAGGCGCTACGGTCTCGCGATCCTGGCCGAGGCGATCCAGGACGCCGAGGAGAACACGACCCGGTTCGTCCTGGTCGCGCGGGTCGACGAGGCGCCGACCGGGAGGGACCGGACGAGCATCGCCTTCACCCTCGACCGCGACCGCCCCGGCGGGCTCCACGAGGTGCTCGGCGAGCTCGCCGCCCGGTCGATCAACCTCTCCAAGATCGAGAGCCGACCCATGAAGCAGGCGCTCGGCCACTACGTCTTCTTCGTCGACTTCGAGGGCCACCGCCTGGAGGAGCCGGGCGCGGCGGCGCTCGACGGCGTGCGCGCCCGCGTCCACCGCCTGCACCTCCTGGGATCCTACCCGAGGACCTGATGGGGCGGGCCCCCGGCGGCGGGCCGGGAGCGGAATATTTCTGTTTTTTGGCTCCCTGGGTGCGTAAGATTTCCGGGTCAATGTCTTTCGCGAGGGGGCCCCACACATGAGAAACGCCATCCGCGCCGCCGCCGTCGGCGCGCTCCTGCTACCGGCCGCCGGGGCCTCTGCCCAGACGACCTTCCCCGGCTTCTCGATCGAGCGGTTCACGCCCGACGCGTCGGCCGTCAGCTCCTTCGTCATCGGCACCGCCGAGATCCTCCCCGCCGGAGAGGTCCGGGTCTCGGCCTCCGAGGAGTGGGAGCTCCGCCCGCTGATCATCAACGGCGACGGCTCGGTGGTCGGCCGCGGCTACCCGCTCGCCGGCGAGCGCGCCGGGGACGTGATCACCGACCGGGCCACCACCTTCGTCAGCGTGGCCGGCGCGGTGAACGACTGGCTCGAGCTGAGCGCGCGCCTCCCCATCATCGCCTGGCAGCAGGGCCAGACCGGATCGAGCGTCCTCGGCCCCCTGAGCCAGGAAGGGATCGGCCCGATCGACCTCGGGGCGCGGGTCGTGGCCCTGAAGCAGGACGCCGACTCGCCGCTGAGCATCGCCTTCGGCCTCGAGGTCCTGCCGAACTGGGGCTCGGCCCAGGCGCTCGGCGGCGACACCGCGTGGGACTTCGCCCCGCGGATCGAGATGAGCCACCGGTTCGACGGCTTCATCGTCGGCGCCCAGGCGAACATCCTCGTGCGGCCGCAGCCGGTCTACCTGCCGAACAGCCAGACGCTCGGCAGCGAGTTCCAGATGGGCGCGGTCGCGGCGACGACCGGCCCCGGGCTGCGCGGCGAGCTCTCGATCCGGGGGACCCCCGGCCAGCCGCCCGACCAGACGATGGAGATCCTGGCCGGCCTGCGCATGCCGATCGGGCCCTTCGAGGCCTTCGTCATCGGCGGCCCCGGCTTCTTCGCGATGCCCGGCACCCCGACCTGGCGCGTCGTCGGCGGCTTCGCCTTCAACACCAGATCCTGACCTCACCGGGCCGCGCCGGCGCCCTCCGCGGCGATCATCGCCGCCAGGGCGCCGACGTGGCCGGAGCCCGCCCCGCAGCAGCCGCCGACCAGCGCCGCGCCGGCGCGGACGGCCGGCGCCACCAGGGCGGCGAACCGATCTGGCGCGAGGACCTGGCCGGGGAGCCCGGGGCTCGGCTTGGCGACGAACGGCGCGCGGAGGTGGCGCGACGCCCACCCGGCGAGGCGAGCGAGCGGCTCCCCCGCCTCGACGCAGTTGAGCCCGGCGGCCACGGCCCCTCCGGCGGCCACGGCGTCGAGGAGCTCCTCGGCCGGCGTCCCCGCTGGCGCGACGAACCGCCCTCCGCGGAGCGGCAGCGCGAAGGTGACCGCGACCGGGAGCCCGGTCGCGCGCGCCTCCCGGAGGGCGTCGAGCGCCTCGTCGAGATCCCACTGCGTCTCGAGCCAGAGCAGGTCGGCCCCGGCGGCCGCCAGCGCGCGCGCCGCCTCCCGGTAGCGCTCGGAGCGCCGGGCATCGCCGGGCGCCCCGCCCACCGGGCCGAGCGCGCCGGCGACGATCCCGCG
>JAJXSQ010000003.1 GCA_021784495.1 Myxococcales bacterium
CCGCGCTCGCGCCGCTCCCGGTGGCCGCGCTCGGCATCGGCGCCGAGGCCGAGGCCCGGCTCCTCGGGGCCGGGGTGGCGACGGTCGGGGCGCTGGCCCGCCTCCCGCCGGAGGGGCTCGCCCTCCGCTTCGGCGCCGCCGGGGCGGCGGCGGCGCGGCTCGCCCGGGGTGACGATCCGACCCCGCTCGAGCCGGAGCGACCGGAGGCGCTCCCCCGGGAGGCGATCGCGCTCGACGGGCCCGTCGCCGCGGCCGAGCCGCTCCTCTTCGTCCTCGGTCGGCTCGCCGATCGGCTGGCGGCGCGGCTCGCCGGGCGCGGGCTCGGGGCGAGCCGGCTCGAGGTGCTCCTGCGGCTCGACCCGCGCGGCGCGTTGCCCGTCCCGCTGGCGCTCGCCCGCCCGTCGGCGCTCGCCGCGCGGTGGCTCCCGGCGCTGCGCGAGCGGCTCCTGGGGCTCCAGCTCCCGGGGCCGGTGGTGGAGGTGGAGCTCGCCGCCGCCGAGGTGGCCGAGGTGGCGGCCGATCAGCTCGCCCTCGGCGATCGACCGGCGGCGATCGCCTCGCTCGAGCTGGTCCTGTCCCGGCTGCTGGGCCGGTTCGGCGACGGCGGGGCGCTCGGCGCGGAGGCGGTCGATCGCCACCGGCCCGAGGGGGCCTACCGGACGGTCCCGTTCCGCCCGCCAGGGCGCCCCGCCCCGCCTCGCCGCGCCCCGGAGGGTGCGGCGGGCGGCGAGCTCCCCCTCCCGGCCAGGCCGACCCGGCTCCTCGCCGCCCCGTTGCCGCTCCTGGCGACCGGGGAAGGAGGGCGGGTGACCGCGCTCCGGATCGGCGGCGCGGTGCGCGCCGTCCGATCCTTCGAGGGTCCGGAGCGGCTCCAGGGCGAGTGGTGGGGGGCCCGCCTCGACCGCGATTACTACCGGGTCGGGGTCGAGGAGCTGGGCGACTGCTGGATCTACCGGGACGGCGTCGACGGGGGGCTCTACCTCCACGGCTTCTTCGACTGATGGCCCCCCCGCGCTACGCCGAGCTGCGCTGCCGCTCCTGCTTCTCCTTCCTCGAGGGGGCGAGCCACCCCGAGGAGCTGGTGGCCAGGGGCGCGGAGCTCGGGCTGTCGGCCCTGGCGCTCGGGGACCGGGGCGGCCTCTACGGCGTGGTCCGCGCCCACGTCGAGGCCCGGCGGCGCGGGTTGCCGCTCGTGGTCGGCGCGGAGCTGGCGGTGGGGGATCTCCGGGGCGGGCGGCCGGGGTGGCTGACCCTGCTCGCCGTCGATCGCGACGGCTACGGGGACCTCTGCCGCCTGCTCACCGCCGCCCGGGGAGGCGGGCCGGAGGAGGCCGGGGCCGGGCGCCGCGCGCCGGAGGCGGTCCAGGTCCCGCTCCGGATCGTCGCGGAGCGATCCCGCGGGCTCTTCGCCCTCCACGCCGGCGCCGACGCCGGCGACGTGGCGCGGCTCCGCGAGATCTTCGGCCGGCGGCTCGCGCTCACCGTGACCCGCCACCACGTCGCCGGGGAGGCGCTCCGGACCGCCACCGCCCGCGCGGTCGGGGCGCGGCTCGGGGTCCGGGTGGCGGTGGTGAACGACGTCCACACCCACGCGCGGCGGCGCCAGCCGCTCCAGGACGTCCTCGCCTGCATCCGGCTCGGCACCTCCGTCGACCGGGCCGGGCGCCGCCTCCTCCCCAACGCCGAGCGGACGCTCAAGGGGCCCGGGGAGATGGCCGCCCTCTGGCCCGACTTCCCCGAGGGGCTCGAGGCGGCGGCGGAGATCGCGGATCAGTGCCGCTTCCGGCTCGACGAGCTCCGCGGCGAGCACCCGCTCCCTCCGGTCGCCGCCGAGGCCGCCGGGCTCGCCGGGATCGATCTCCTGCGCTCGCTCGTGCGCGCGGGGGCGCGGGGGCGCTACGGGGGCGAGCCGCCCGGGGAGGTGGAGCGGCAGCTGGCGCGCGAGCTCGAGCTGGTGGAGCAGCTCGGCTACGCCAGCTACTTCCTGGCGGTCTGGGACGTGGTCCGCTTCGCCCGCGAGCGGGGCATCCTCTGCCAGGGGAGGGGGAGCGCCGCCAACTCGGCCGTCTGCTACGTCCTCGGCATCACCGCCGTCGATCCGGTGCGGATGGGGCTCCTCTTCGAGCGGTTCCTCTCGGCCGAGCGGGGGGAGCCCCCCGACATCGACGTCGACTTCGAGCACGCGCGGCGGGAGGAGGTGCTCCAGTACGTCTACGGCCGGTACGGGCGGGAGCGGGCCGGGATGGTCTGCGAGGTGATCACCTACCGGACCCGCTCGGCGCTTCGCGACGTCGGCCGGGCGCTCGGGCTGGCGCCGGGGCAGGCCGACCGGCTGGCCCGGCTCGCGTCGGGGTGGGAGGATCCGACCGCGCTCGACGACGCCGCGCTGGCGGCGGCGGGGCTCGATCCCGGCGAGGCGCCGCGGGTCCGCCAGGTGCTCGAGCTCGCCCGGGAGATCGTCGGGTTCCCCCGCCACCTCTCGATCCACGTCGGCGGCTTCGTCATCACCCGGCGGCCGCTCTCCGAGACCGTCCCGATCGAGCCGGCGGCGATGCCGGGGAGGACCGTCGTCCAGTGGGACAAGGACGACCTGGCGGCGCTCGGGCTGCTCAAGATCGACCTGCTCGGCCTCGGGATGCTCACCGCGCTCGCGCGGGCCCTGGCCACGCTCGCCCGCGACCGGCCCGCCCCGGCGTGGCCCACCGCGGTCCCCCACCCCGGCGCGCTCGCCGAGATCCCGGCCGAGGAGCCGGGGGTCTACGAGATGATCGCGCGGGCCGACACCGTCGGCGTCTTCCAGATCGAGTCGCGGGCGCAGATGGGGCTCTTGCCGCGCCTCCGCCCGACCCGGTTCTACGACCTGGTCATCTCGGTGGCGATCGTCCGCCCCGGGCCGATCCAGGGCGGGATGGTCCACCCGTACCTCCGCCGGCGCGACGGGCTCGAGCCGGTGAGCTACCCGTACGCGCCGCTCGAGCCGATCCTCTCCCGGACCCTCGGCGTCCCGCTCTTCCAGGAGCAGGCGATGCGCCTGGCGGTGGCGGCGGCGGGGTTCACGCCGGGGGAGGCGGACGAGCTGCGCCGGGTGATGACCCACCACCGCTCGCACGAGCGGCTCGCCGCGATGAAGGCCCGCCTGGTGGAGGGGATGGCGGCGCGGCGGATCCCGCGGGCCGGCGCCGAGCGGATCTTCCGGCAGCTGCTCGGGTTCGCCGGCTACGGCTTCCCCGAGTCGCACGCCGCCTCCTTCGCCCTCCTCGTCTACGCCTCGGCCTGGCTCAAGCGCCACCACCCGGCGGTCTTCGCGGCCGCCCTGCTCGACAGCCAGCCGATGGGCTTCTACGCCCCCCACACCATCGTCGAGGACGTGCGCCGCCACGGCGTCGAGGTCCGCGGGGTGGACGTCCAGTCGAGCGGCTGGGAGACGGGGCTCGAGGGGGAGGCGCCGGGGGCGCCGCCGGCGCCCGGCGAGGCGCCACGGCTCCGGCTCGGGCTCCACCTCGTGCGCGGCCTGCCGCGCGCCGACGGGGAGGCGATCGTCGCCGCCCGCCGCGCGGGGGCGTTCCGCTCCATCGGCGACCTGGCGGCGAGGGCCGGCCTCTCGCGCGCGTGGGTGGCGCGGCTCGCCGAGGCCGGGGCGCTCGACCGGCTCGAGCCGGAGCGCCGCGCGGCGGTCTGGGAGAGCCTCGCGCTGCCGCCCCGGGGCGGGGAGGGGGAGCTGTTCGCCGGGCTCGCGCCGTCCGAGCCGGCGGCGTCGCTCGAGCCGGCGGGCGCCGCCGAGCTGGTCCGCGCCGACTACGCGACCGGAGGGCTGTCGGTCCGGGCCCACCCCATGGCGATCCTGCGCCCCGCCCTGGCGGGCGGCGCGATCCGGACGGCCCGCGAGCTCGACCGGCTCGGCGACCGGGACGCGGTCGAGCTGGCCGGGCTGGTCATCGTCCGGCAGCGGCCGGAGACGGCCCGGGGGGTGGTCTTCGTCAGCCTCGAGGACGAGACCGGGATCGCGAACCTCGTGGTCCGTCCGGAGGTCTACGAGCGCTACCGGGCGGTGGTGCGCGGCTGCCCGTTCCTCGTCGCCCGGGGGCGGGTGGAGCGGACCGGCCGGGTCGTCAACGTCCAGGTCGAGTCGGTCGCCCCGCTCGCGTTCGCGCCGGCGGGCGCCCCTCGCGCGCGCGACTTCCGCTGACACCCCCCCGCGCCCCCTCTCGCCGGAGCGCGGCGCGCGAGGGGCGGGGAGGGGCTGGAGGGCTCAGCTGCAGCCGGTGGTGGTGCCGCAGTTGGTGCACTTGTAGCAGGCGCCGTTCCGGACGGTGATCTCGCCGCAGTTCGGACAGGGCGGCGCGTCGGTCTCCCGCGCGTGCGTCACCGGGGCGCCGGACGCCCGCGCCGGGGAGACCGGGGCGTCGACCACCGAGCGGGCCACCGAGGGGAGCGCGGGGGAGGCGCCGGGCGGGAGCGCGCCGGGAGAGGCGAGCGTCGCCCCCGGCTCGCTGGGGAGGAACTTGAGGGCGAGCCAGCGGAAGATGTAGTCGGTGATCGACTTGGCGATCGGGATCTCGGGGTTGCCGGTGAACCCCGACGGCTCGAAGCGGGTGTGGCTGAACTTGTCGCAGAGCACCTGGAGCGGGACGCCGTACTGGAGGGCCATGGAGATCGACGTCGCGAAGCTGTCCATGAGCCCCGAGACGACCGACCCCTCCTTCGCCATCACCACGAAGAGCTCGCCCGGCAGGCCGTCGTCGTACATGCCGACGGTCATGTACCCCTCGTGCCCGCCGATCGAGAACTTGTGGGTGATCGCGCGCCGCTCGTCGGGGAGCCGGCGGCGAGCCAGCGGCGCCTCGGCGGCGGCCGGCGCCTCGGCCCGCTCGTCCTTGCCGGCGTTGAGCGGCTGGCTGCGCTTGCAGCCGTCGCGGTAGATGGCGATCGCCTTGAGGCCGAGCTTCCAGGCCTCGACGTAGGCGCGCTCGATCTCCTCGACCGTCGCCGCGTTGGGCATGTTGACGGTCTTGGAGATCGCCCCGGAGAGGAAGGGCTGGGTCGCCGCCATCATGCGGATGTGGCCCATGTACTGGATCGACCGGGCCCCGTTCCGGGGCTTGAAGGCGCAGTCGAAGACCGCCACGTGCTCCGGCTTGAGCAGCGGGGCGCCCTCGATGGTCTCCATCTCGTCGATGAACTGGAGGATCCCGGAGATCTCCTCCCCCGAGTACCCGAGCCGCTGGAGCGCGAGGGGGACCGTGTTGTTCACGATCTTGAGGACGCCGCCCCCCACCAGCTTCTTGTACTTCACCAGGGCGATGTCCGGCTCGATCCCGGTCGTGTCGCAGTCCATCATGAACCCGATGGTGCCGGTCGGGGCGAGCACCGTCACCTGGGCGTTCCGGTAGCCGTGCTCGCTCCCGGTCCGGAGCGCGTCTCCCCAGGCGGTCCGGGCGGCGGAGAGGAGCGACGGCTCGACGAGCGACGGGTCGATCCGATCGATCTGGGACTGGTGCTTGCGGATCACGCCGAGGAAGGGCTCGCGGTTCCGGGCGAAGCCGGCGAACGGCCCCACCTGCGCGGAGATCCGGGCGCTCATCGCGTAGGCCTCGCCGGTCATCAGCGCGGTGATCGCCGCGGCGACGGCGCGGCCGCCCTCGGAGTCGTAGGGGGCGCCGCTGGCCATGAGCAGGGCGCCCAGGTTGGCGTAGCCGAGCCCGAGGGGCCGGTAGTCCTCGCTGTTCTTCCCGATCCGCTCGGTGGGGTAGCGGGCGTTGGAGACCAGGATCTCCTGCGCGAGGACGGTGATGTCCACCGCGCGCCGGAACGCCTCCACGTCGAAGCCGCCTTCGATCGACCGGAAGTGCATGAGGTTGAGCGAGGCGAGGTTGCAGGCCGAGTCGTCGAGGAACATGTACTCGGAGCAGGGGTTCGACCCGTTGATCCGGTCGGTGGCCGGGCAGGTGTGCCAGGCGTTCACCGTGGTGTCGAACTGCATGCCCGGATCGCCGCAGAGCCAGGCGGCCTCGGCCGCCCGCCGCAGGAGGGCGCGCGCCGGGATGGTCTCGATCACCCTCCCGTCGATCCTCCCCACGAGGTCCCAGGAGCGGTCCTCGGCGACGGCCCGCATGAAGGCGTCGGTGACGCGGAGCGAGTGGTTGGCGTTCTGGAAGAAGACCGAGTCGTAGGCGCCGCCCCGCACGTTGAAGCCGCCGTCGTAGCCCGCCTCGATCAGCGCCCAGGCCTTCTTCTCCTCCTCGGCCTTGCTGGAGACGAACTCCATGACGTCGGGGTGGTCGGCGTCGAGGATCACCATCTTGGCCGCGCGGCGGGTCTTGCCGCCCGACTTGATGACCCCGGCGAAGGCGTCGAAGCCGCGCATGAAGGAGACCGGCCCGGAGGCCTCGCCGCCGCCGGAGAGCGGCTCGCGCGCCGAGCGGATGCGCGAGAGGTTCGAGCCGGCGCCCGAGCCGTACTTGAAGAGCATCCCCTCGGTGTGGGCGAGCCGGAGGATCGAGTCCATCGAGTCGGAGACCGAGTTGATGAAGCAGGCGGAGCACTGCGGGTGCTCCTCGACCCCGACGTTGAACCAGACCGGCGAGTTGAAGCTCATCTTCTGCCGGTAGACGAGGTGGGCCAGCTCGGCCTCGAAGGCGGCGGCGTCCTCCTCCGCCGCGAAGTAGCCGTCCTTCCGTCCCCAGCCGGCGATCGTCCGGACGACCCGGCCCACGAGCTGCCGGACGGAGCGCTCCCGCTCGGGCGATCCCAGGGCGCCCCGGAAGTACTTCGAGGCGACCACGTTCGTCGCCAGGAGCGACCAGCTCCGCGGGACCTCGACGTCCCGCTGCTCGAAGATGATCGCGCCGCCGTCGCCGGTGATGGAGGCGGTGCGGGTCTCCCAGGCCACCTCGTCGGCGGGGTCGACCCCGCGGGTCGTGAAGTACCGCGGCACCGCGAGCCCGCGCCGCTCCTGCCGGCGACCCGCCCGACCGCCGCTCTTGCGAGGCTGCACCGGCATCTCACGCTCCAGCATGATCATATTCCCTTCTGCCCGGGGGCTCCTCCCGGGCAAAGGACCGCGATTCGGGCGCGCAGCGTGCGCGCCCGTCCCAAGCCGCCTCTTCGTCTGGCGAACCGCCGCTCCACCCCTCGGATCGGGAGCGCAATCTACCAGCGGAGGAGTCGGTGTCAACGCCGTGACCACTACCTGTTGTGGTCGCGGCGCAGAACGCCACAAGATACGGGAGGTTCCGCTCCCACCCCTCGATGGGGGCCCGATCTCCTTGCGCCGGTCCTCCTCCCGCGCGATGGACAGGTCTGCCCCCGCGCCCCGCGGGGTGTCGATCCCGCGCCGCGCGTGCTACAAGCCCCGTCCCCACATGTCCGAGCAGACCGCGCACATCCGGAACTTCTCGATCATCGCGCACATCGACCACGGCAAGTCGACGCTGGCCGACCGGCTGCTCGACGCGACCGGGACGGTGACGAAGCGCGAGGCGCAGGACCAGTTCCTCGACAACATGGAGCTCGAGCGGGAGCGGGGCATCACCATCAAGGCCCAGACGGTCCGGATGCGCTACGCGGCCCGCGACGGCCAGACCTACCAGCTGAACCTGATCGACACCCCGGGCCACGTCGACTTCGCCTACGAGGTCTCCCGCTCCCTGGCGGCCTGCGAGGGCGCGGTGCTCGTCGTCGACGCCAGCCAGGGGGTGGAGGCCCAGACGCTGGCCAACGTCTACCAGGCGCTCGACCACGATCTCGAGATCGTCCCGGTGATCAACAAGATCGACCTCCCCAGCGCCGACGTCGAGGGGGTCCGGCGCGAGATCGAGGAGGTGATCGGCCTCGACGCCTCGGAGGCGGTCCCCTGCTCGGCGAAGGAGGGGATCGGGATCGTCGACATCCTCGAGCAGGTCGTCCGCCGCGTCCCCCCGCCGACCGGGGATCCGGGCGGGCCGCTCAAGGCGCTCATCTTCGACTCCTGGTACGACTCGTACCGCGGGGTGGTCATGCTGGTCCGGGTCTTCGAGGGGACCGTCCGCCCGCGCCAGCGGATCCGCCTCTGGTCCAACCGGAAGGAGTTCGAGGTCCAGGAGCTCGGGGTCTTCGCCCCCTTCGCCGCCGCGGTCGGCGCCCTGGCGGCCGGCGAGGTCGGGGTGGTGGTCGCCAACGTGAAGGACGTCCACGACGCCAAGGTGGGCGACACCATCACCGAGGCCGACCGGCCCGTCGAGGCGCCGTTCCCGGGCTTCAAGGTGGTGAAGCCGATGGTCTTCAGCGGCGTCTTCCCGGTCGACGCCGCCGACTACGAGCAGCTCCGCGACGCCCTGGAGAAGCTCCGGCTCAACGACTCGGCCTTCACCTACGAGCCGGAGACCTCCCAGGCCCTCGGCTTCGGGTACCGGTGCGGCTACCTCGGCCTCCTCCACATGGAGATCGTCCAGGAGCGGCTCGAGCGCGAGTACGACCTCTCGCTGATCACCACCGCCCCGTCGGTCGTCTACCGGGTCACCGACACCCAGGGGAAGGTCGAGGAGATCGACAACCCCGCGAAGCTGCCCCCGGTGCAGCGGATCGCCGTCCTCGAGGAGCCGATCCTCACCTGCCACATCCACGCCCGGACCGAGGACGTCGGGGCCATCCTGAAGCTCTGCCAGGACCGGCGCGGCCTCCAGAAGGACCTGAAGTACGTCGGGTCCCGCCGGGTGCAGATCACCTACGAGATCCCGCTCGCCGAGGTGGTCTTCGACTTCTTCGACCGGCTCAAGAGCGTCTCGCGCGGCTACGCGAGCCTCGACTACGAGCTGAAGGGCTACCAGGAGGCCGACCTGGTGAAGCTCGACATCCTCATCAACGGCGAGCCGGTGGACGCCCTGTCGGTCATCGTCCACCGCGATCGCTCCTACCACCGGGGCCGCGACCTCTGCGCCAAGCTGCGCGAGGAGATCCCCAAGCAGATGTACGAGGTGGCCATCCAGGCGGCGATCGGCGCCAAGGTGATCGCCCGGGAGACGGTGAAGGCCTTCCGCAAGAACGTGATCGCCAAGTGCTACGGCGGCGACATCTCCCGCAAGCGCAAGCTCCTCGAGCGGCAGAAGGAGGGGAAGAAGCGGATGAAGCAGGTGGGGAGCGTCGAGATCCCGCAGTCGGCCTTCCTGGCGGTCCTCAAGGTCGAGGGGTGACGCCGCGGCGCGCGCCGGCGCGCGTCCCCGGAACGAGCGCCTTTTCAAACCGGACCGGGAGCGGTAGAAGCGAGCCCTCGATGACGCGCCCCGCCTCGCCCCGGAGCCGCCCGCTGGAGCGCGGCGAGATCACCTGGGTCACGCTCCTCCTGCTCCTCGGGCTGGCCGCCGGCGGCTACCTCGCCGTGGTCTGGATCCCGGTGGCGGTGGTGGGCTACGAGGTGAAGCAGACGGTCCGGGACTTCATGAACCAGGCGGTCCGCGATCCGGACGACGAGCGGCTCGTGCAGCGGCTCGCCGCGCGCGTCGCCGCCCTCGAGACCCGCGAGGTGGTCGGCGCCGACGGCCAGGTGACCCAGCTCCCGGCGGTCGAGGTGCAGGCGTCGGACGTCACCTGGGAGCGCGACACCTCCCGGTCGCCGCCGACGCTCCACGTCGTCGTCCCCTTCCGGCTGCTGGTCGTCTACCCCCTCCTCCACCGGATCGAGCAGCGCGGCTACGCGGTGGAGCTCTCGCAGGATCTGGCGGTGCCCCGCTGGGACGGGGCCCGCTGACGTGGAGACGCGCATGGACGCCGCGGAGATCGAGCAGGCCATCGAGCGGATCGCCCACGGGATCGCCGACCGCGCCCGCGCCGGCGGCGAGGCCGACGCGCTGGCCATCGTCGGGATCCGGCGGGGTGGGGTCCACCTGGCCGAGCGGCTGCGGGCCCGGCTGGGGCGGCTCCTCGGGCGGGTGCCGCCCGCCGGCACCCTCGACATCGGCTTCTACCGGGACGACCTCGCCGGCGGCGGCGCGGCGCCGGTGATCGGCCCCACCGAGATCGCCTTCCCGGTGGAGGGGCGCACGATCGTCCTCGTCGACGACGTCCTCTTCACCGGCCGCACCGTCCGGGCCGCGCTCGACGAGCTCGTCGACTTCGGGCGGCCGCGGCGGGTCTGGCTCGCGGTCCTGGTCGACCGCGGCGGCCGGGAGCTGCCGGTGGCCGCCGACTTCGCCGGCCTCACCCTCGACGTGCCCGCCGGGAGCGACGTGGAGGTCCGGCTGCGCGAGGGCGGCGCCGCCGCCGACGAGGTGATCGTGACGCCGCGGAGGTCCACGTGATCGGCCGACACCGCCACTGCCTCGCGCTCGAGGACTTCTCGCGCGCCGAGATCCTCGAGGTCCTGGACCTCGCCACCTCGATGAAGGAGGTGCTCCGCCGGCCCATCAAGAAGGTCCCCTCGCTCCGCGGCAAGACGGTGGTCAACCTCTTCTTCGAGGCCTCGACCCGCACCCGGAGCTCCTTCGAGATCGCCGCCAAGGTCCTCTCCGCCGACGCCCTCAACTGGACGGCCTCCGGCTCCTCGGTCACCAAGGGCGAGACCCTCCTCGACACCGCCCGCAACCTGGAGGCGATGCGCCCGGACGTGCTGGTGATCCGCCACGCGGCGGGCGGCGCCCCGCGGCTGGTCGCCGACCACGTCGCCTGCGCGGTCGTCTCCGCGGGCGACGGCGCCCACGAGCACCCGACCCAGGGGCTGCTCGACGCCTTCACCATCCGGGAGCGGCTCGGGACCCTGGAGGGCAAGACGGTCGCGGTGGTCGGCGACGTGAGCCACAGCCGGGTGGCGCGCTCGGACCTCCACGCCTTCCGGCGGCTCGGGGCGAAGGTGCGCTTCTGCGGCCCGCCGACGATGATGCCCGCCGGGGCCGACCGCCTGGGCGCCGAGGTCCACCACGATCTGCGGACGGCGCTCGAGGGCGCCGACGCGGTGGTGATGCTCCGGATCCAGCACGAGCGGATCGGCGATCCGCTGATCCCGGGGACCCGCGAGTACTCGCGCCACTGGGGGCTCGACGCCCGGAAGGCGCGCGCCTGGCTGGCGCCGGGCGCGATCGTCCTCCACCCCGGGCCGATCAACCGGGGCGTCGAGCTGTCGCCGGACGTCGCCGACGGCGAGCGCAGCGTGATCCTGGACCAGGTGCAGAACGGCGTGGCGGTCCGGATGGCCATCCTCTACCTGCTCGCCGGCGGGGAGCCGGCCGAGGCGCGCGCGTGAGCCAGGGCGGCGCGGGGAGAGGCGCGAAGACCGGAGGCGGCGATGAGTGACGCGATCTTCATCGAGGGCGGGCGGGTCATCGACCCGGCGAACGGCGTCGACGGGATCCGGACGGTGGTGCTGCGCGACGGCGTGGTGGCCGAGGTGGCGGAGCGGGTGGAGCGGCCCGCCGGCGCCCGATCCCTCGACGCCCGCGGTCGCTGGGTGACCCCGGGGCTCGTCGACCTGCACGTCCACCTCCGGGAGCCGGGGCAGGAGTACAAGGAGACGGTCGCCACCGGGGCGCGGGCCGCGGTGGCCGGCGGCTTCACCACCATCGTCGCCATGCCGAACACCCGCCCGGTGAACGACACGCTGGCGGTGACCGAGCTGGTGCTCGCCCGCGCGGCGCGGGCCGGCCTGGCGCGGGTCTACCCCTGCGGCTGCATCTCCAAGGGCTCGGCCGGCGAGGAGCTGGCCGAGTACGGCGAGCTGAAGGCCGGCGGCTGCGTCGCGCTCTCGGACGACGGCCGGCCGGTCGCCTCCTCGGCGCTGATGCGCCGGGCGCTCGAGTACGCGCGGGCCTTCGGCCTGCCGCTCACCGTCCACGAGGAGGACCTGCTCCTGGTGGGCAAGGGGGTCATGCACGAGGGCGCGGCCGCCACCCGGCTCGGGCTCAAGGGGATCCCCGGCCAGGCCGAGGAGGTGATGGTCCGGCGCGACCTCGCCCTCCTCGAGCTCGCCGGCGGCCGGCTCCACCTGGCGCACGTCTCGACCGCGGGGAGCGTCCGCGCCCTGCGCGAGGCCAAGCGCCGGGGGCTGGCGGTGACGGCGGAGGTCACCCCGCACCACCTCACGCTCACCGACGAGGACGTCGCCTCCTCCGGCTACTCGACCGACTTCAAGATGAGCCCGCCGCTCCGGGACGCCGCCGACGTCGCCGCCTGCGTGGAGGCGCTCGCCGACGGGACCATCGACGCCATCGCCACCGATCACGCGCCGCACTCGCCGGTGGAGAAGGACGTCGAGTTCGACGCGGCCGCCAACGGGGTCGTCGGCCTGGAGACCGCCTTCCCGGTCTGCCTGGCGCTGGTGCGCGCCGGGAAGCTCGGCGAGGGGCGGCTGGTGGAGGCGCTCACCGCCGCGCCGGCGCGCGCCTTCTCGCTCCCCGCCGGGACGCTCTCGCGCGGCGCGCCGGCCGACGTGGCGCTCTTCGATCCGGGCGCCACCTGGACCTGCACCCCCGAGCGGCTCCACTCGAAGAGCGCGAACAGCCCCTGGCGCGGGCGCACCCTCACCGGCCGGTGCACCCACGCCATCGTCGGCGGCCGGCTCGTCCACCAGGATGGCGAGGAGCACCGATGAGGAAGCGGGCAACGCTGGCGCTCGCCGACGGCACGACCTTCGAGGGGATCTCCTTCGGCGCCGAGGGCGACGCGACCGGGGAGGTGGTCTTCAACACCTCCCTCACCGGCTACCAGGAGGTCCTCACCGATCCCTCCTACGTCGGGCAGATGATCTGCATGACCTACCCCGAGCAGGGCAACACCGGGGTGAACGCGGCCGACGACGAGTCGGCGCGGGTCCACGCGACCGGCTACATCGTCCGGCACTTCGCGGCGACGCCGTCGAGCTTCCGGGCCGAGCAGAGCCTCGACGCCTTCCTGATCCGCCACCGGGTCGTCGGGATCGCCGGGATCGACACGCGGAGGCTCACCCGCCACCTGCGGACGCACGGGTCCCAGATGGGGATCATCTCCACGGCCGGGAGCGCCGCGGCGCTCGTGGAGCGCGCCCGCGCCCTCCCCGGGATGGAGGGACAGGACCTGGCGACGCGGATCTCCACCGCCCAGCCCTACGCCTGGAGCGAGGCCGGCGCCGACGCCTGGT
The DNA here is from genome assembly GCA_021784495.1 of Myxococcales bacterium. Classification (GTDB taxonomy): domain Bacteria; phylum Myxococcota; class Myxococcia; order Myxococcales; family Anaeromyxobacteraceae; genus JADKCZ01. The sequence goes on from JAJXSQ010000003.1 coordinate 13,079, forward strand.
CCGCGGCCGGGCGCGCCGAGATCGCCGCGCCGCGCCTCCACGTCGTCGCCTACGACTGGGGGCTCAAGCGGGCGATGCTCCGCCTCCTCGCCGAGCGGGGCTGCCGGATCACCGTGGTGCCGAGCCGGACCACCGCCGCCGAGGCGCTGGCGCTGCGCCCGGACGGCGTCTTCCTCACCAACGGCCCGGGCGATCCGGCGGCCGTCCAGGGGGCGCGGGAGACCGTCGGCGCGCTCCTCGGCAAGGTGCCCATCTTCGGGATCTGCCTCGGGCACCAGATCCTCTCGCTCGCCCTCGGAGCCCGGACCTACAAGCTCACCTTCGGCCACCGCGGAGCGAACCAGCCGGTCCAGGAGCTCGCCACCGGCAAGGTCGACATCACCGTGCAGAACCACGGGTTCGCGGTCGATCCGGCGAGCCTCGGCGGGCGCGCCCGGGTCACCCACCTGAACCTGAACGACGGGACGGTGGAGGGGATCGAGGTGCTCGACGCCCCGGCGTTCAGCGTGCAGTACCACCCCGAGGCCTCGCCCGGCCCCCATGACGCGCGGGCGCTCTTCGGCCGGTTCGTGGGGCTCATGGAACGCGCCTCATGACCCTGGCCGAGCTCAACGAGCGGCTGCTCGCCTGGGCGACCGCCGCGCCGCGACAGGCGCGGCTCCTCCGGGCCCGCGCCGATCACTTCGGGCGGCGCGGCGAGCCGCACGAGGAGGACGGCTCCTTCGAGCTCCGCATGAACGCCATGCTCGAGTTCTACCTGTTCGACTGGCGCGAGCCGTCGGACGGGCCGACGACCCTGGCGCTCTTCCTCGAGGAGGTCGGGGAGACGCTCCCGCCCGAGGAGGCGGAGGCCTTCCGCGCGCTCGCCGGCAACCGGCACGCCCTCGTCGAGGTCCGGAAGGTGGAGCCGGGCACGATCCGGGTCCGCGACGTCTTCCGCGGGGACGACCTCGAGGTGACCGAGCGGCGGCAGGTGGCCGGGCTGGCGCGGGGGGACCTCCTCGAGGCGCGGCTCATGCCGCTCGACGGCCACCTGGTCTTCTCGGGCGCCTTCCTCTGGCAGCCGCGGGAGGCGCGCAAGGCGATCCTGGCCGAGGTGAAGAAGCTGCGGCGGGCGGCCGGCAAGGACGGCGCGCCCGAGGTCGAGCCCTTCCTCGCCGTCCTCTCCCGGATGGCCTTCAAGGTGGAGCGGTACCGGAACGTGCGGCTCGAGTCGATCTACGACTTCACGGTCGACCAGCGATCGCTCACGCCCCGCCCCGGCCCCCGCTGAGGACCGTGGCGGCGCGCAGCCTCGTCGTCAACGCGGACGACCTCGGCTACGACCCGGGGATCGATCGCGGGATCCTCGAGGCCCACGCGCGGGGGATCGTCCGCAGCGCGACGGCGATGGTCGACACCCGCTTCGCGGCGGCCGCGCTCCGGGGCGCGCCGCGCTCGCTCGGGATCGGCCTCCACCTGGTGCTCGGGGAGGGGCTCGCCGGTCCGGCCGTGGCGGCCGAGATCCTCCGGCAGCTCGATCGCTTCGAGGCGCTCCGCGGGGCGGCGCCGACGCACCTGGACGGCCACAAGCACGCCCACGCCCGGCCGGGCGTCCTCGACCTCGTCGCCGCGGTGGCGGCCGACCGGGGCCTCCCGGTCCGGGCGCTCGACGGGGCGACGCGCGCGCGGCTCCGCGCCCGCGGGGTGGCGACGACCGACGCGTTCCTCGGCGACGCGACGCTCCGCCCGGCCTGGACCGAGGCGGCGCTGCTCCGGGCCATCGACGGGCTGGCGGAGGGGGTCACCGAGCTCATGGCGCACCCGGGATACCGCCCGGAGGAGGTGGCGACGAGCTTCGGCGTCGAGCGGGAGGAGGAGCTGCGCGCCCTCACCGCGCCGGCAGTCGCGGCGCGCCTGCGCGAGGCGCGGGTGGTCCTGAGCGACTACGGCCACCTGGGACGCGCCGCGCCGTCCGGGCGCGGCAAACGCTCATAATCGACCGCTCGGGTCCGAGAAAACCCTAGCCGTTTCGCCCATCTCCGGCGTTTTCTTGCCTTTACAGCCGACCGGCGGCGGTGGTAATACGCCGGCTCCACATCCCTCCCACAGAGCCGAGGAACGAACGATGGCCGATGCGAAGCCCGTGGTCCCGAAGGACGGCGTGAAGATCACCATCTCCGGCGGCAAGCTGAACGTGCCGGACCACCCGATCATCCCGTTCATCGAGGGCGACGGCACCGGGCGCGACATCTGGCGCGCCAGCGTCCGGGTCCTCGACGCCGCGGTCGCCAAGGCCTACCAGGGCAAGCGCAAGATCGCCTGGACCGAGGTCTACGCCGGCGAGAAGGCCTTCACCAAGTTCAACAACTGGCTCCCCGACGAGACGGTCGAGGCCTTCCGCGAGTACATCATCGGCATCAAGGGGCCGCTCACCACCCCGATCGGCGGCGGCATCCGCTCGCTGAACGTCGCGCTCCGGCAGATGCTCGACCTGTACGTCTGCCTCCGCCCCGTCCGCTGGTTCAAGGGGGTCCCCTCGCCGGTGAAGAACCCGGCCAAGGTGGACATGGTGATCTTCCGCGAGAACACCGAGGACATCTACGCGGGGATCGAGTGGGAGGCCGGCTCGGAGCAGGCGAAGAAGCTCCTCGCCTTCATCGAGAAGGAGTTCCCCAAGGAGTACAAGAAGATCCGGTTCCCCGGCTCGACGGGCCTCGGCGTGAAGCCGGTCTCCCGCGAGGGGACCGAGCGGCTGGTCCGCGCCGCGATCGAGTACGCCCTGCGCCTGAAGCGCAAGAGCCTCACGATCGTGCACAAGGGCAACATCATGAAGTACACGGAGGGTGCGTTCCGGAACTACGGCTACGCGCTCGCCGAGCGCGAGTTCGCCGACAAGGTCTACACCTGGGACCAGTGGGAGCGGACCAAGGCCGCGAAGGGCGAGGAGGCGGCCAACGCCGAGCAGAAGGCGGCGCTCGCCGGCGGCAAGCTCCTCGTCAAGGACGCCATCGCCGACATCACCCTCCAGCAGGTGCTCACCCGGCCGGAGGAGTTCGACGTCATCGCCACCCTCAACCTGAACGGTGACTACCTGTCCGACGCCCTGGCGGCCCAGGTCGGCGGCATCGGCATCGCCCCCGGCGGCAACGCCAACTACGTCACCGGCCACGCCATCTTCGAGGCGACCCACGGCACGGCGCCCAAGTACGCCGACCTCGACAAGGTGAACCCCGGCTCGGTGATCCTCTCCGGCGAGATGATGTTCCGCCACCTCGGCTGGAACGAGGCGGCCGACCTGATCATCAAGGGGATGGATCGGGCGATCGGCGCGCACCGGGTCACCTACGACTTCGCCCGCCTCATGAAGGCGGAGGGGCTCACCGACACCGTCGAGGTGAAGTGCTCCGAGTTCGGAGACGAGATCATCAAGCACATGTAGGCAGCCCACCCCACCCGAGACAGGGAGAGACCGGACATGGCTCCTCGCAAGAAGATCGCACTCATCGGCGCTGGCCAGATCGGCGGCACCATGGCGCTGCTCAGCCTCCAGCGTGAGCTCGGCGACGTGGTCCTCGTGGACATCATGGAGGGGGTCGCCAAGGGCAAGGCCCTCGATCTCCAGGAGACCCGCGGGGTCTTCAAGAACGACGCCGAGGTCACCGGCGGCGGCACCACCGACTACTCGGTGATCAAGGACGCCGACGTCTGCATCGTCACCGCCGGCGTCCCCCGGAAGCCGGGGATGAGCCGCGACGATCTGCTCAAGGTGAACCTCGAGGCGATCACCAAGGTGGCCCAGGGGATCAAGCAGTACGCCCCGAACGCCTTCGTCATCGTGGTGACCAACCCGCTCGATTCGATGGTCTACGCGATGTACAAGATCACCGGCTTCTCCAAGGCCAAGGTGATCGGCATGGCGGGCGTCCTCGACACCGCCCGCTTCCAGTACTTCGTGGGCGAGGCGGCCGGCGTCTCCCCGCAGGACGTCAACGCGCTGGTGCTCGGCGGCCACGGCGACGACATGGTCCCGCTGCTCCGCTACAGCTCGATCAACGGCGCCCCGCTCACCAAGTTCATCGAGAAGGCGAAGCTCGACGCCATCGTCGAGCGGACCCGCAAGGGCGGCGGCGAGATCGTCGCCCTCCTGGGGACCGGCTCCGCCTTCTACGCGCCGGCGATCAGCGCCGTCACCATGGCGGAGAGCTACCTGAAGGACAAGAAGCGCGTCCTCCCGTGCTCGGCGCTCCTCGAGGGGCAGTACGGCGTGCGGGACCTCTTCGTCGGCGTCCCCGTCGTCGTCGGCGCCGGCGGCGCCGAGCGGATCATCGAGGTCGATCTGAACGACGAGGAGAAGGCGATGCTCGCCAAGTCGGTGGAGAGCGTCCGCAAGTCGGTCGCCGAGACGAAGCTCTAGGCCCGGGATCGCCGGGGCTCCGGGCGACCGGGGCCCCGGCGCGCCATGCGCCGAGAGAGTGTCGCGTGAAGATCCACGAGTACCAGGCGAAGGACATCCTGAGGAAGTTCGGGGTGGCGGTCCCCCGTGGGTACCTGGCCGCGACCCCGCTCGAGGCCGAGGGCGCCGCCCGGCAGCTCGGGGGCGGGATCTGCGCGATCAAGGCGCAGATCCACGCCGGCGGGCGCGGGAAGGGCGGCGGCGTGAAGCTCGCCCACTCGCCCGACGAGGCCCGGCAGCAGGCCGCGGCGATGATCGGCATGGTCCTCAAGACCCCGCAGACCGGCCCCGAGGGTCAGGTCGTGCGGAAGGTCTACGTCGAGGAGGGGTGTCGCATCGCCCGCGAGCTCTACCTCGGGATGACCCTCGACCGCGAGGCGGGCCGGATCGCGGTCATGGCGTCGACCGAGGGCGGAGTCGACATCGAGCAGGTCGCGCACGACGCCCCCGAGAAGATCCTCCGGGAGTCGATCGATCCGCTCACCGGGTTGCTCCCGTTCCAGGCGCGACGCCTGGCGTTCGGGCTCGGGCTCCAGGGGGACTCGGTCGGCGCGTTCGTGCGCTTCGCCATCGGTCTCCACGGCGCCTACGTGGCGACCGACGCCTCGCTCGCCGAGATCAACCCGCTGGTCGTCACCGCCCAGGGCGACGTCCTGGCGCTCGACGCCAAGATGAACTTCGACGACAACGCCCTCTACCGCCACCCGGACATCGCCGCCATGCGCGACCCGGACGAGGAGGACCCCAAGGAGACCGCCGCCAAGGAGTACGACCTCTCCTACATCGCCCTGGAGGGGGACATCGCCTGCATGGTGAACGGCGCGGGGCTGGCGATGGCCACGATGGACAGCATCCAGCTCTCGGGCGGGCGCCCCGCGAACTTCCTCGACGTCGGGGGGGGCGCGGACGAGGCGAAGGTCACCGCCGCCTTCAAGATCCTCCTCTCCGATCCGCACGTGCGGGCGGTGCTGGTGAACATCTTCGGCGGGATCATGAAGTGCGACGTGATCGCGAACGGGATCGTCACCGCGGCCCGGCAGGTCGGGCTGTCGATCCCCCTGGTGGTCCGGCTCGAGGGGACCAACGTGGCGCTGGGGAAGCAGATCCTCGCGCAGAGCGGGCTCGCGATCACCCCCGCCGACGACCTCGGCGACGCCGCGCGCCGGGCGGTCGCCGCGGCGCAGGCGGCCTAGCGGCGCGGCGGGAGCGAGGGACCGGTGAGCATTCTCGTCGACAGGAACACCCGCGTCCTCGTCCAGGGGATCACCGGCTCGGCCGGCAGCTTCCACGCGGAGCAGATGATCGCCTACGGGACACAGGTGGTCGCCGGGGTCACGCCGGGGCGCGGCGGGACGAGGTTCCAGGGGCAGGTCCCGATCTTCCAGACGGTCCAGGCGGCGGTGCGCGAGACCGGGGCGGACGCCTCGGTCATCTTCGTCCCCCCGCCCTTCGCCGCCGACGCCATCATCGAGGCCGCGGAGGCCGGGGTCGCGCTGGTCATCGCCATCACCGAGGGGATCCCGATCCTCGACATGGTCCGGGTGAAGCGCGCGCTGGTCGGGCGGGCCGGCGTCCGGCTCATCGGCCCGAACTGCCCGGGCGTCATCACCCCCGCGGAGTGCAAGATCGGCATCATGCCGGGCCACATCCACCGGCCGGGGCGGATCGGGGTCGTCTCCCGCTCCGGGACCCTCACCTACGAGGCCGTCCACCAGCTCACCGAGCTGGGGATGGGCCAGTCGACCGCGGTCGGCATCGGCGGCGATCCGGTGCACGGGACCGACTTCATCGACGTCCTGCGGCTGTTCGAGGCCGATCCCGGGACCGACGCCGTGATCATGATCGGCGAGATCGGCGGCTCCGAGGAGGAGCGCGCCGCGGCCTTCGTCCACGACGAGATGACCAAGCCGGTCGTGGGCTTCATCGCCGGCCGCACGGCGCCGCCCGGGAAGCGGATGGGACACGCCGGCGCGGTCATCTCCGGCGGCACCGGCACGGCCGAGGCCAAGCTGGAGGCGATGCGGCGGGCCGGGATGGCCGTCTGCGACGGCCCCCACCTCCTCGGCAGGACCATGCAGGACACCCTGGCGCGGCGCCCTCCGGCGCAGGCCGGGGCGGGCGCGAAGGATCCGTCGAGGCCGACGAGGCGCCCGAGCTGATCACCCACCGGCCGGCGCGAGGGGCGGGGGAAGCGCCGGCCACCATCCAGCAGCGCGAGGAGCAGCCATGGCAGTCGAACGCACCCTGTCCATCATCAAGCCCGACGGCGTCGAGAAGGCGATCGTCGGCCGCATCATCTCCCGGTTCGAGACCGCGGGCCTCAAGCCGGTCGCCCTCCGGATGACCCACCTCTCGGTGCGCGAGGCCGAGGGGTTCTACGCGGTGCACCGCGCCCGGCCCTTCTTCGCCGATCTCGTCAGGTCGATGACCCTCGGCCCGGTGGTCCTCATGGTGCTCGAGGGGGAGGGGGCGGTGGCGCGGAACCGGGAGATCATGGGCGCGACGGACCCGAAGAAGGCGGCCGAGGGGACGATCCGCAAGGAGTTCGCGACCGACATCGAGAAGAACACCGTCCACGGCTCCGACAGCGTCGAGAACGCGCGGATCGAGATCTCGTACTTCTTCCCCGAGTCGGCGGTCCACCCGTACGAGTGGAAGCGGCGGAGCTGACCGGCCCGGGGGCCCGGTTCGGCCCGGGCCGGGCGCGCCCGGCCCGGGAAGGTTAGAATCGGTGCCCACCTCGCGCGGGGTGGGCACCGCCGTCCCGGCGCGGCGGCGGGCGCGGGAACGGAGCGGGCCGTGGACGGAGTCGACCGCTGGAAGTGGATCCTCGGGGCGGCCTTCCTCGCCGGCGCGGCGTTCTGCTCGGGCGCGGAGACGGCGCTCACCTCCCTCGGGGAGCCGCGCGCGCGCCAGCTCCACGAGGAGGGAGGCCGCCGCGGCCGCTCCCTGGCGCTCTGGCTCGCCCACCCGGAGCGGGTGCTGGCGACGCTCCTCATCGCCAGCACCCTGGTCAACGTCGGCGCCGGCGCGCTCGCCGCCTCGATCGGCGCCGACCTCGCGGCCCGGTGGGGGCGGGGGGAGGGGCTGGTGGTCGCCGTCGTCACCGGCCTCGCCACCGTCGCCGTCCTGTTCCTCGGGGAGATCGTCCCGAAGACCGTGGCCAGGCGCCACCCGGCCCGGGTCGCGGTCGCGGCCATGCCCGCCGTGCGCGCGCTCGCGCTGCTCCTGCGGCCGATCGCGGCGGCCACCACCCGGATCGCCTCGGCCGTCGTCGGCCCCTTCGGCGGGGCGGCGCCGGCCACCCCCGCGGTGACGAGCGCGGAGATCGAGTACCTGATCGAGATGGGGACGCGCGAGGGGGTGCTCGACGAGGTGAAGGAGGAGCTGCTCAACAGCGTCCTCGAGTTCGCCGACCGGGTGGTGAAGGAGATCATGGTCCCGCGGACCCGGATGGTGGCCATCGACGAGGCGGCCTCCCCGGAGGCGCTCGTCCGCGTGGTCGCCGAGAACCCCTTCAGCCGGATGCCCGTGTACCGGGGGACGGTGGACGAGATCGTCGGGGTGCTCCTCGTCCGGGAGATCGTGCAGGAGCTCCGCGACGGACCCATCCGCGGCGTGACCCTGGCCCGGCACCTCAAGCCGGCCTTCTTCGTCCCGGAGCAGATGAAGATCTCGCGCCTCCTGAAGGAGATGCAGCGGCGCCACGTCCACCTGGCCATCGTCGTCGACGAGTTCGGCGGGACGAGCGGGCTGGTCACCCTCGAGGACGTCCTCGAGGAGATCGTCGGCGAGATCCAGGACGAGGGCGACGCCGAGGCGGCCCCGGTGCGGGTGCTGGGCGACGGGGTCTGGCTCGCCGACGCGGCCATCCCGCTCCACGACCTGGCGTCCTTCCTCGAGCGCCACCCGGGCGCCGGGGGCGGGGCGCCCGGGGCGGGGGAGCCGGGCGTCGTCTTCCCGGAGTCGAGCGACTACGGGACCCTCGGCGGCTTCGTCACCGCCACCGCCGGCCGCGTGCCCCCGGTGGGCGCGGTGATCGAGTGGCAGGGGCTCGCCTTCACGGTGCGGGCCGGCGACGAGCGGCGGCTGACCCGGATCGAGATCGCGCGCGGCGGGGCGACGGCGCCGGCGGAGCCCCGGCGCGCGGCGGAGGGGGCGTGACCGGCGTCGTCGGGGCGGCGCCGGGGGGCCCGGACCTGCGGTCGCTGCCGCGCGGCCGGCTGGAGGAGCGGGTGGCCCTGGCCGGCGGGAAGCCGTTCAACGCCCGCCAGCTCTTCCGCTGGCTCCACCGGCGCGGCGCGGCGTCGCTCGCCGAGATGACCGACCTGCCGCTGCGCCTCCGGGAGCGGCTCGCCGGGGAGAGCCGGCTCGACACCCTGGAGCGCGCCGGGGAGCAGCGCTCGGCCGACGGGACGATCAAGTGGACCTGGCGCACCGCCGACGGCCGCCTGGTGGAGTCGGTCTACCTCCCCGAGCCCGACCGGAAGACCCTCTGCGTCTCCTCGCAGGCCGGGTGCGGCATGGGCTGCACCTTCTGCCTCACCGGGACGATGGGGTTCGGGCGCAACCTCACCGCGGGGGAGCTGGTCGACCAGGTGCACCGCGCCAACCGGCGGCTCGTGGAGCTCGGCGAGGGGGCGGCCCCCCGCCCGCTCACCAACCTGGTCTTCATGGGGATGGGGGAGCCGCTCCAGAACCTCGACGGCCTGGTGACGGCGCTCGATCTCCTCCTCGACGCGGACGGCGCCGACTTCTCCCACCGGCGGGTCACCGTCTCCACCAGCGGCCTGGTCCCGGGGATCCGGCGGCTGGGGGCGGAGACGACCGTCAAGCTCGCGGTCTCGCTCAACGCCACGACCGACGCCCAGCGCGACGCCATCATGCCCGTCAACCGGCGGTGGCCGATCGCGGCGCTCCTGGAGGCGTGCCGGGAGTTCCCCCTCAAGCCGGGCCGGCGGATCACCTTCGAGTACGTCCTCCTCGGCGGGTTCAACGACGCCGACGAGGACGCCGAGCGGCTGGCCCGCCTCCTGCGGGGGCTCCCGGCCAAGGTCAACCTGATCGCCTACAACGAGAGCGCGGGGCTGCCCTTCCGCGCGCCGGCGCCGGAGCGGGTCGAGGCGCTCCAGCGCCTCCTCGTCGCGCGGCGGGTGAACGCGGTCGTCCGCCGGAACCGGGGCCGGGACATCTCCGCGGCCTGCGGGCAGCTGGCGGCCGCGGGAGGATCGTTGACCTCGCCCGCCGGTCCGGGCTAGGGAACCCCGGCCCGGCGCGCGCTGCGCCTTGAGGGGGAACCATGTCGCTGCTCGTCGTCGGCTCGGTCGCGCTCGACTCGCTGGAGACCCCGTTCGGCCACCGGGAGGAGATCCTGGGAGGCTCGGCGAGCTACTTCTCCGCGGCGTCGAGCTACTTCGGTGCCCCGCGGGTGGTGGCGGTGGTGGGCGAGGACTTCCCCGAGGCGCACCTCCAGTTCCTCGGGAGCCGCGGCGCCGATCTCTCCGGGATCGCCCGGCGGCCGGGGCGGACCTTCCGCTGGAAGGGGCGGTACGAGTTCGATCTGAACACCGCCCACACCCTCGACACCCAGCTCAACGTCTTCGCCGACTTCCAGCCGCGCCTGCCGGAGTCGTTCGTCGACTCCGAGTACGTGTTCCTCGGGAACATCGATCCCGATCTCCAGCGGGCGGTCCTGGACCAGGTCCGCGGGCCTCGCTTCGTGGCCTGCGACACCATGAACTTCTGGATCACCTCGAAGCGCGAGAGCCTGCTCCGGACGATCCGGCGCGTCGATCTGCTCTTCGTGAACGACGCCGAGGTGCGCCAGCTCTCCGGCGAGCACAACGTCGTGAAGGCGGCGCGGCAGGTCCTGGCCTGGGGGCCGCGGGCGGTGGTCGTGAAGCGGGGGGAGTACGGGGCGCTCCTCTTCGCCGGCGCCGAGGTCTTCGCCGCGGCGGCCTTCCCGGTGCCGGACGTCTACGACCCGACCGGCGCCGGCGACAGCTTCGCGGGGGGCTTCATGGGGTACCTGGCGCGGAGCGGGCGCGAGTCGCCCGAGGTGCTGCGCCGCGCCGTCGTCCTCGGGTCGGTGCTGGCGAGCTTCGCGGTGGAGCAGTTCGGCCTCGACCGCTTCCGGACGCTGGCGGCGGAGGAGATCCGCGGCCGGTACGCCGAGGCGCGCCGCCTGGCGCAGTTCGAGGACCTGGAGTCGGACCTCTTCGCCGTGGGTTGACGGCCCGTCGTACCGGCGGCTAGCATCCGGATCCCCATCGGCATGCGCCTGGCCATCCTGAGCGACGTCCACGCCAACCTCGAGGCGCTCACCGAGGTGCTGGCGGCGATCGATCGCGAGCGGCCGCAGCGGATCGTCTGCCTGGGGGACGTCGTCGGGTACGGCGCCAGCGTCGACGAGTGCTGCGCCCTGGTCCGCGAGCGGGCCGAGCTCACCGTGCTCGGGAACCACGACGCCGCGGTCGCCGGCCGGATGGAGTACGGCTTCTACTACGACGCCGCGCGCCACGCGATCGACTGGACCGCGAGCCGCATCGCCGAGGAGCACCTCGCGTGGCTCCGCGGCCTCCCCTACGTCCACCGCGAGGGGCCGCTGGGCTTCAGCCACGGGTCGCCGCTCGCCCCCGAGACCTACGACTACGTCTTCGCCATCGAGCAGGCGCGCGAGCTGGCGCCGCGGGCCGGGGAGCTCGCCGAGATCAACTTTTTCGGCCACAGCCACCTCACCAAGGTGTTCGCCCTGGGGCCGGGCGGCGAGGTGGCGGAGGTCGTGGCGCCCCGCTTCGGGCTGCGCCAGGGGTACCGGTACCTGGTCTCGGTCGGCTCGGTGGGCCAGCCCCGGGACGGGGACAACCGGGCCTGCTTCGTCCTCTACGACACCGAGCGCCGGGAGGTCGAGTTCCGGCGGGTCGCCTACGACATCGAGACGGCCGCCCAGAAGATCTTCGACGCCGACCTCGCGCTCAACTTCGGCAAGCGGCTCTTCCTCGGGGTCTGATCCCCGCTCACAGGAGCGCGAGGTGGCCGGGCGAGACGACGCCCGTCACCGTCCCGTCCGGTTCGACGGCCACGATCGAGAGGTCGGCGTCCGCCGCCAGGGCGCTCGGCGTGAGCCCGGGGAGCCGACCGAGCGGCCGCCCGGTGCCGGCGTCGAGGACGGTGATCCCGTCGCGCGCCGCCACCACGACCCCCCGCGACGGCCAGGGCGGTGCGCTCCCGTGCTCCGGCGACGGACCGGCCGACCAGAGGAGCGCCCCGGCGGGATCGATCGCGGCGATCGCCCCGGCCGCGTCGGCGACGACGAGGCGGAGCCCCCCCGCGGAGAGGGCCGGCGGGCCGGTGAGCGGGAGCTCGATCTCCCAGCGGAGGCCGCGGGCGGCCCCGGCGCGGAGCAGGACCGACGCGCCGCCGCTCGTCCCGGCCACGACCAGCTCGCCGGCGAGCCCGGCGAGGCCGCCGGTCGGCTGCAGATCGACCGGGACCTCGCGGCGCGGGGCGCCGGTCGAGGGGTCGGCGAAGAGGAGCCGGGCGGTCGGCCCGGTCCGGTGGAGCGTCGCGATCGCGCCGCCGGCGAGGGTGGGGGGGCCGAGCGCCGGCCCGGGCCCCCGGCGGCGCCACCCGATCGCGCCGGCGCGATCGAGGCCGAGCACCAGCCCGGTGTCGGTCGCCCCGGCGACGAACCGCCCGACGGCGGCGAGGGCCAGGCCCGCGGCGCCGCGGAGCTCGAGGCGCCAGGAGATCTCCCCCGTTCTCGCGGCGACCGCGGTCACCGCCCCCGGCTCGCCGAGGAGGAGCCGGCCGCGCCCCCCGGAGAGCGCGCCGGTGGGGTGGGCGCCGGGCCAGGGGCGCTCCCAGAGGATCGCCCCGGTCGCCGGGTGGTGGGCGGCGAGGAGCCCGGTCCGCCGCGCGACCAGGACGCCGGCCGCCGCCCGGCACCAGTCGACGCCGGGGGCGCTCCAGACGACCGCCCCGCCCCGCGGCGAGAGGGAGACGAGCCGCTCGGCGCCGGCGGCGAAGAAGCGCGAGCCGGCGGCGATCAGCCCGCGGCCTGCCGGCGCGCCGACGTGCGCCTCGATCGTCCGCCGGAGCGCGATCCTGCGGAGCGCGCCGGGGGAGACGGGCCGCTGGTCGATCCCGCCCGGGCGGCGGCTCCGGCCCGCCGCCGGCAGGCCCGCGCCGGGCGAGCCGCCGTCCCGGAGGTGCGCGAGCCGGTCGCTGGCCGCGCCGAGGCCGGCGATCAGGTCGTCGATCGGGGCGCAGCGCTCGTCGGGCGGGATCTCGGCCGCGAGGGCGCGGCGGAGGTCGAGCGCCGCGGAGAGGGTCGCGTCCAGGAGGGCGGCCAGCGGCTGCGCGCCGTCCCTGGCGGGCGTGGCCTCGCCCGGCGCACCGAGATCGACGTGGAGGACGACGTCGGGCCCGCGCGCCCCCCTCGCCAGCGTGACCCGCGCCCGCGCCTGGCCGTGCTCGAGGGCCCGGACGCCCTCGTCGAGCCCGGCGGCGAGATCGCGGAGCGAGAGGAAGGGGATGCCGTCGATGGCCGCCAGCGTCGCGCCGGCGCCGTCGAGCAGCGTGAAGCGCCCGGCGGCGAGCCACCGGGAGAGCGAGGCGGCGCCAGGGGAGGGGTGGAAGCCGCCCCGGGGCGGCGCGAGCGCGATGGCGATGCGCGGACCACCGGCGGAGAGGCCCCGGTCGCCAGGCGGCGCGGCGGGCGGCCCGTCGCCCGCTGGACGGCTCCCCCCGGGGAGCTGCGGAGGATCGTCGCGCGCGCCCCTACCGCGCCCGGCCCGGGCGACCGCGGCGGCGAGCCGGCGGAC
>JAJXSQ010000139.1 GCA_021784495.1 Myxococcales bacterium
CGCCGGCCGCCGGTCGCGGCCTGGGCCGGTCAGCGCGGGGCGCCGTCGGCGAGCGGCGGCGCGCCCGCGGCGCGGGGGGCGAGCCCGAGCGGGCTTTGGTCGACGGCGTCGGCGACGATGAAGTTCGGGCGCCGCTTCACCTCGTCGAAGACCCGCCCGAGGTACTGGCCGATGAGGCCGATGGAGAGGAGCTGGACGCCGGAGAAGAACATGATGCTGGCGACGATGGTCGGGTAGCCGGGGACGGCGATGTCGAAGAGCAGCTTGTCGACCACCACCCACCCGCCGTAACCGAGGGCCGCCGCCGAGACGAGGAAGCCGGCGAGGCTCACCGCGTGGAGCGGCAGGGTGGTGAAGGAGGTGATCCCGGTGAGCGCGAGCCGGACCAGCCGCCGCAGGTCGAAGGAGGAGCGCCCCGCGGTCCGCGGCTGGACCTCGTACGGCACCCCGACGCTCCGGAACCCGACCCAGGCGTAGAGCCCCTTCATGAGGCGGGTCCGCTCGGTGAGCCCGCGGAGGGCGTCGACCACCTTGCGGTCCATGAGCCGGAAGTCGCCGGCGTCCGGGGGGATCTCGATGGGCGCCCCCCAGGCGAGCACCCGGTAGAAGAGGGCGGCGCCGAGCCGCTTCCCGGCCCGCTCGTCGGCCCGGCTCGTCCGGACGCCGTAGACCATCTCGTAGCCGTCGCGCCAGCGCGCGAGCATCTCGCCGACGACCGCGAGCGGGTGCTGGCCGTCGCCGTCGATCAGCAGGACCACCTCGCCCGCCGCGGCCTCGAGGCCGGCGCTCAGCGCCGCCTCCTTGCCGAAGTTCCGGGAGAGCTCGAGGTAGCGGACCCGGCAGGCGGCCGCGACCGCCAGCACCTCGGCGCGCGTCCCGTCGCGGCTGCCGTCGTTCACCACCACGATCTCGGAGCGGTCGGTCAGCTCGGCGATCCGCGCCGCGATCGCGCGGAGCCAGGCGGCGATCCCGGCCTCCTCCTCGAAGACCGGCACCACCACCGAGATCGAGGGGGTGCCCCGCCGCGCCCCGCCCTCCCCGCCCCCGGGTCCCCCGGCCGCCGTCGCTTCCATCGCTGGTCCGCCTCCCGCCCCCCTTCTACCGCGTCGAACCTTCCCGGTGACAGCCCGGCTCCAAGCGGCTACAACCGCCGCGTCCCCCGCGCAACGGAGCGCCCATGGCCCAGCACGAGAAGGTGATCATCGTCGGCAGCGGTCCGGCCGGCTACACCGCCGCCATCTACGCCGCCCGGGCGACGCTCTCGCCGCTGGTCATCGACGGCATGCAGCCGGGCGGCCAGCTCACCATCACCAGCGAGGTGGAGAACTACCCCGGGTTCGCCGACGGGATCATGGGGCCGGCGCTCATGGACGAGATGCGCAAGCAGGCGGAGCGGTTCGGGACCCGCTTCGTCGGCGCCGAGGTGAGCGCCGTCGACCTGTCGCGGCGCCCCTTCCGGCTCACCGCCGACGGGGCGGAGTACACCTGCGACGCCCTCATCGTCGCCACCGGGGCCTCGGCCAAGTGGCTCGGGATCCCCTCCGAGAAGCAGTACCAGGGGCGGGGGGTCTCGGCCTGCGCCACCTGCGACGGCTTCTTCTTCAAGAACGTCGAGGTCGCGGTCGTCGGCGGCGGCGACACCGCCGTCGAGGAGGCGACCTTCCTCACCAAGTTCGCCACCCGGGTCCACCTGGTCCACCGCCGCGACGAGCTGCGCGCCTCGAAGATCATGCGCCAGAAGGCGCAGGAGAACCCGAAGATCTCCTTCGTCTGGAACGCGGCGGTCGCCGAGGTGCTCGGCGACGGGAAGGCGGTCACCGGCGTCCGGCTCCGGAGCACCGTCGACGGCGCCACCCGCGAGCTCCCGGTGAAGGGGCTCTTCATGGGGATCGGCCACGAGCCGAACACCGCCCTCTTCAAGGGACAGCTGGCGATGAACGAGGTCGGTTACCTCACCGTGAAGTCGCCCTCGACGGCGACCAGCGTCCCCGGCGTCTTCGCCTGCGGCGACGTCGCCGATCCGACCTACCGCCAGGCGGTCTCGGCGGCCGGCACCGGGTGCGTCGCGGCGATCGACGCCGAGCGGTTCCTCGCCGGCCACTGAGGCGGGGCGCCCGGTGCGGATGGTCGACGTCGGGGGGAAGGCGCCGACGGCGCGGGAGGCGGTCGCCCGGGCGCTGGTGGTGATGTCCCGCGCCACCCGCGACCGGATCGCCGCCGGCGAGGTGGAGAAGGGGGACGTGCTCGCGGCCGCCCGGCTCGCCGGGGTGATGGCCGCGAAGCGCACCCCGGACCTGGTCCCGCTCTGCCACCCGGTCGCCCTCGCCGGGGTCGAGGTCGAGGTGCGGACCGTCGCCCGGGGCGTCGAGGCGGTGGCCACCGTCCGGGCGCTCGACCGGACCGGCGTGGAGATGGAGGCGCTCACCGCCGTCGCCGCCGCCTGCCTCACCGTCTACGACATGCTGAAGCGGTACGAGCGCGGGATGCGCATCGAGGCGGTCGAGCTCCTGGAGAAGCGCGGCGGCCGGACCGGCCCGTGGCGGCGGGCCCCGGCGCGGCGGCCGGTCAGCGCGCCAGGTCGGCGGCCTCGAGGCCGAGCCACGCCAGCGCGTTGGTGAGGCAGGCCCGGCGGATCACCCCCACCGACAGCCCCGCCCGCGAGAGCCGGTCGGCGGCGCGGGGGAGCGCGAGCAGGTCCCCGGCGCCGTCGCCGGCGTCCGAGCCGAGGACGATCCGGGCCGCCCCGTGGCGCGCGACCAGGCGGGCCGCCTCCTCGACCCCGCCGCGCCCGGACATGGCCACCAGCGCGCGGTGTCCCCGCGCGAGGATCGCAGGCAGGGTCCGCGCGTCGGCGTGGAGGACCAGCACCCGCTCCGGCTCGATCCCGGTCCCGGCGAGGAGCGCGAGGAGCCGCCGGGTCCGGGCGGCGCGCGCGCGCGGGGCGGTCCGCACCAGGAGCGGCAGGCGGAGGGCGGCGGCCAGCTCGGCCTGCCGGACGAGCACCGCCTCCTCGGCGGGGCCGCCGGCGTCGAGCCCGGCGGGGCCGACGGCGGCCACCTCGCGCCGGCCGAGCAGCTCCGGGAGGTCGGCGAGGAGCGCCGCGAGCCCGCGGGGGGGGATGCGGCGCGGATCGACGCCGAGGGCGGCCCAGGCCGGCAGCCCGAGCCGGCGCAGGCGGCGCACCGCCTCGACCGTCTCCGCCCAGTGGAGGGCGAGGGCCGCGGCGGTGGGCGGGTGCGGCTCGTCGCCGGACGGGACCAGCGCGCCGGCCACCCCGAAGAAGCGGAGCGCCTCGACGTCGGCCGCGCGGAGGGCGCCGGCGTGCAGGAGGGCGTCGAACCACATCGCCGGAGGCTACACCGGCCCCCCGGGGATCGCGCGGCGACGGACCGGTCGACGCCGCCGCCGGTTCGTGCTCTCATCTCGGGCCGTGAAGATCTCCCGATCGAGCAAGGCCCTCCTCTGGCTCCTCGGCCTCCTCCTCGCCGCCGTCGGCGCCGTCACCCTGTACGGGTGGAGCGTCCTCTCCTGGAGCTACTCCGACGGCGACCGCGTCGGCTACGTCCAGAAGTTCTCCCACAAGGGCTGGCTCTGCAAGACGTGGGAGGGGGAGCTGGCGATGGTGACGATGCCCGGCGCCATCCCGGAGAAGTTCTACTTCTCGGTCCGCGACGAGGCGGCGGCGGCGATCATCAACCGCACCCTCGGCAAGCGGGTGAGCCTCCACTACACCCAGCACCCGGGCCTCCCGACGAGCTGCTTCGGCGAGACCGAGTACTTCGTGGAGTCGGCCCGCCTCGATCAGTGAGCGGGGCGGCGCAGGAGCGTCGCGCCGCCGACCTCGACCGCCTCCGCCGCGAGCCCGGCGGCGAGCGCCAGTTCCACCGGACCGGTGACCAGGAAGCCGCCGGGGCGGACCGACCCGAGGAGCCGCGCGAGCGCCGCGACGGCCGCGGGCCGCTCGAAGTAGATGAGGACGTTGCGGCAGACGACGGCGTCGAAGCCGCCGCCCGGGGGCGGCTCAAGCAGGCCGTGGCGCTCGAACTCGACGAGGGCGCGGACCCGGTCGTCGACGCGGGCCGCGCCGCCCCCCGGGGGCTCGCCGGCGCCCGCCCCGCCGTCCCCGGCGACCAGCCAGCGGGCCGCGAGGGCGGGGGGGAGGTGGCGCAGCGCGCGCGCCCCGTACCGCCCCGCGCGGGCGCGGGCGAGCGCGCGCGCCGAGAGATCGGTCGCCAGGATCCGGTCGCCGCGGCCGGCGCGCCCCGCCTCGAGGAGCGCGATGGCCAGGCCGTACGGCTCCTCGCCGGTGGCGCAGCCGGCCGACCAGAGCGCGAGCGGGCGCGGGAGGGGCGCGAGGAGCGCGGCGAGCGCCAGCAGCCCCTCGGGCTGCCGCCAGAAGTGGGTCTCGGCGACCACCGCGTGCTCCGCGAGGAGCTCGAGCGCGCCCGGCTCCCCGGCGATCACCGCGCGGGCGAGCGCCGGCGGCCTCACCCGGAGCTCCTCGGCGGCCAGGGCGAGCGCCTCGCGGAGGCGCTCGCGGAGCCCGTCGGCGAGCGCGAGCCCCGAGGCCCGCTCCAGCGCCCGCCCGATCCCCTCGAGCGCCGCGTCGTCGATCTCCGGCTCGCCCATCCCCCACCTCGACCCGACCGGCGCTGGCGGCGCGGCCGTCCGGACCGAGGGTAGCAGCTTCGCCGGCGGGGCGCCTCCGGATCGGAGGAGGATCGGCGGCGGATCGGAGACGCGCCGGCGGCCGCGCCCGCCGGGGAGGAGGGGGTCCCGGGGCCGCGCCCTTGCCCGCCGACGCCCCGCCGTCCTAGCCTCGCCCCACACATGGCCCGGACCAGGAACCGCTCCCCCCTCGCCGCCGTGATCCTCGCGGCCGGCAAGGGCACCCGCATGAGGTCGGCGACCGCGAAGGTGCTCCACCCGATCGGCGGCCGCCCGCTCGTCTACTACCCGGTGAGGCGCGCCCTCGAGGCCGGCGCCTCGCCGGTGGTGGTGGTCGTCGGCCACCAGGGCGACGCCGTCGAGGAGGCCCTCCGGGGCGCGCTGCCGGGCGCCGCCCTCCGCTTCGCCCGCCAGGCCGAGCAGCGCGGGACGGCCGACGCGGTCCGCGCCGCGCGCGCGGCGCTCCGCGGGGTCGCCGGGCCGGTGGCCATCCTCTCCGGCGACACCCCGCTCCTCACCGCGGAGACGCTCCGCCGGGTGGTGACCGCCCGCGCCCGGTCCCGGGCGCCGCTGGCGCTCGCCACCATGGTCCTCGCCGAGCCGCGCGGGTACGGCCGGGTGGTCCGCGCCGTCGACGGGCGGCCCATCCGGATCGCCGAGGAGCGGGACGCCACCGCGGAGGAGCGGGCCCTCCGCGAGGTGAACGCCGGGCTCTACTGCGCCGACGCCGCCTTCCTCTGGCGGGCCCTGGCCCGCGTCGGCGCCGCCAACGCCCAGGGGGAGTTCTACCTGACCGATCTCGTGGCCCTGGCGGCGGCGCGCGCCGCGGTGGCGACGGTCGACGTGGACCCGCTCGAGGCCGCGGGGGTGAACGACCGCGCCGAGCTGGCGCGCGCCGGCGCGGAGCTGCAGCGCCGGCGGTCGGCGGCGCTCATGGTCGCCGGCGTGACCCTCGAGGCGCCGGAGCGCTTCCTCTGCGACGAGGGGGTGGAGGTCGCGGCCGACGTGACGATCGAGCCGGACGTCCGGCTCCGCGGCGCGACCCGCGTCGCCGCCGGCTGCCTCCTCGGCCAGGGGTCGATCCTCGAGGACGCGGTCCTCGCCCGCGACGTCACCGTCCGCCCCTACACGGTCGTCGAGGGGCCCGCGTCCGTCGGCGCCGGCGCGGTCCTCGGGCCGTTCTCCCGGATCCGCCCCGGCTCGGAGCTCGGCGAGCGGGTCCACGTCGGCAACTTCGTCGAGACCAAGAAGACCCGGCTCGGGGCCGGCTCCAAGGCGAACCACCTCGCCTACCTCGGCGACGCCGAGATCGGCGCCGGGGTGAACGTGGGCGCGGGGACCATCACCTGCAACTACGACGGCGAGCGCAAGCACCCGACCCGGATCGGCGACGGCGCCTTCATCGGCTCCGACTCGATCCTGGTCGCCCCCATCGAGATCGGCGCCGGCGCCTACGTCGCCGCCGGCTCGACGCTCACCGAGCCGGTCCCCGCCGGCGCGCTCGCGCTCGGGCGCGCCCGCCAGGTCGTCAAGGAGGGGTGGGCGGAGCGCCAGCGCGCGGCCCGGGGCGGCGCGCGCCGCCGGGAGAGG
>JAJXSQ010000140.1 GCA_021784495.1 Myxococcales bacterium
CGGCCGCCCGGCCCCCGGCGCGCCCGCGCCGGCGGGGAGGTCAGGTCGAGTGGGCGAGGCGCTCCCGGGACGGGGGCGGCGGGCCGGCGCCGCGGGGGAGCCGGAGCTCGAAGGCGGTCCCGTCGTCGGGGCTGCTGTCGAAGGTCACCGCGCCGCCGAGGTACCGCTCCCCGAAGAGCTTCATGACGAAGGTCCCCTGGCCCCGCCCGTCGCCCGGCTTGGTCGAGAAGTAGCGCTGGAAGATCCGCGGCGCGAGCGCCGCCGGGATGGCGCCGGGGTTCCAGACCCGGAAGTGGATCCCGTCCGCCTCCTCGTCCACCGAGAGCCGGACCTCGCCGCCGACCGGCGTCGCCTCGAAGGCGTTGAGCAGCATGTTGGTGAGCACGCGGTCGAGGAGGAAGCCGTCGGTCGAGAGCGCGAGGTCGCGGCTGGCGGCGCTGGCGACGAGCGCCTTGCCGGTCGCCGCCGGGTGGTGGTGGAAGAGCTTGCCCAGCCGCTCGAGGAGCGCGCCGACCTCCACGCGCTCGACCGGGACGCGGAAGCTCCCCGGCCGCTCGGCGGCCAGCGCCCGCTGGAACTGGATCTCGCGCGCCAGGCGGGTCGCGAGGAGGCGCACGTCGTCCGCCACCTCGCGGACCTCGACCGGATCCGGGGAGCCGAGCGCGTCGGCGGCGCCGGAGAGGCCGGCGACGAGGTTCGACAGGTCGTGGAGGAAGGCCCGCTCCAGCGAGGCCCGGCGGCGGTCGGCGGTCCGGTCGGTCACGGTGAGCACCGTGTGGCGCGCGCCGTCGAGGTCGAGCGGCGCGGCCCGGATCCGCAGGTCGAGGTCGGTCGGCTCGCCGCCGCGGGTCACCGTGAGGACGCAGTCCCGCTCGTCGGCCACCTGGCCCGCCGCCGAGACGGCGAGCGCCACCGCCGTGCCGCAGGTGGCGCAGGCCCGCGAGGTGCCGCAGCCCCCCGGCGCGTCCTCGGCGTGGGTGCAGCCGATCGCCTCGCCGGGGCGGAGGCCGAGCGCGGCGCCCGGGTCGGTCACCCCGAGCAGCCGGAGGTAGGAGTGGTTGATGGCGAGGATCTGGCGCTCCGCGTTGAGGACCGCGACCGCGCTGCCCCACGCCTCCAGGATCGCGTCGACGATCGGGTTCTCGGTCGCCCGGGCCACCTGCGCGCCCAGCTCGGCGTCGGTGACCCGCTCGGCCGGCAGGAACCAGCTGGACCGGCCCGACGGACCCTCCGAGCTCGACATTCGACGATCCCTCCCCACCCACAGTCTAGACCCAAGGCCGGGGCCTGCGCCACGGCGCGCCGCGCCGGGCCGTCGCCTGGTCCGGATGGGGGCCGGCCCCCGGTTGGCGCCTGGCCCCGGACCGGCGATACTCGCGGCATGCTCGCCCTCGCCGCCGCGCTCCTCCTCGCCGCCGCGCCGCTCCCGTTCCCGGCGCCCCGCATGGCCACGGTCACCGAGGCCACCAAGTTCGATCCCGGGACGGTGGTGGCCTACGACGCCACCCGCGGGGAGCTCCGGGTCCGGTGCGCCGACGGCCTCGTCACCTTCCTCGCCGGCGGCGACGTCCAGGTCTTCAACCGCGACGGGACGCCGCTCGGGCCGCCGTCGAAGCTGGTCGCCGGCCAGAAGGTCCGCGTCTGGTACGTGGTGGACCACGGGGCCCGCGTCCTGGAGATCGCCGTCGAGTGAGCCCCGGGCCCGCCAGGCCGCCCGCGCGGGGGGCGCGGCGCCGGCCGGGGACTCGCCCCGCGCCGCGGGTGGGCGGCTCCCGCCCGCGGACCCGGGTGGAGCGGGACACCATGGGGGAGGTCCGGGTGCCGGCGACGGCGCTCTGGGGGGCGCAGACGGCGCGGGCCGTCGAGAACTTCCCGATCTCCGGGCTGCGGCCCCACCCCGCGTACGTCGACGCGACCGTCCGGATCAAGATCGCCGCCGCCCGGGCGAACGCCCGGCTCGGCCTCCTCCCGCGCGCCAAGGCCCGCGCCATCGAGGCGGCGGCGCGGGAGGTGCTCGCCGGGCGCTGGCGCGACCAGTTCGTGGTGGACGTCTACCAGGCCGGCGCCGGGACCTCCCACCACATGAACGT
Source organism: Myxococcales bacterium (assembly GCA_021784495.1). Taxonomy (GTDB): domain Bacteria; phylum Myxococcota; class Myxococcia; order Myxococcales; family Anaeromyxobacteraceae; genus JADKCZ01. The sequence continues at coordinate 2,091 of JAJXSQ010000140.1, forward strand.
GAACGAGGTCCTGGCGAACCGCGCCGCGGAGCTGCTCGGCGGGCGGCGGGGCCAGCGCGCGGTCGTCGACCCGAACGACGACGTCAACATGGCCCAGTCGACGAACGACGTGGTGCCGACCGCCATCCGGCTCGCGGCGCTCGAGCTCGCGCCCCGCGCGGTGGCGGCCATCGCCGCGCTCGCCGGGACCTTCGAGGCCAAGGCGCGCCGCTGGGACGGCATCGTGAAGGCGGGCCGGACCCACCTGATGGACGCCACGCCGCTGCGGCTCGGCCAGGAGGTGGAGGGCTGGGCGGCGACGCTGCGGGCGGCCGGCGGGCGGATCCGCGACGCCCTCCCCGAGCTCTCGCTCGTCGGCCTCGGCGGGACGGCGGTCGGCACCGGGGTGAACGCCCACCCGCGCTACCGGGCGCTCGCGATCGCCGAGCTCTCGCGGCTCGCCGGCGTGCCGCTCACCCCGGCCCGGAGCCTCACCGGCGCGATGCAGTCCCTGGGCCCCTTCGTCGCCCTCTCCGGCGCGCTCCGCGCCGCCGCCACCGAGCTCATCCGGATCGGCGGCGACGTCCGGCTCCTCGGGAGCGGCCCGGCGACCGGCCTCGGCGAGCTGCGCCTCCCGGCGGTGCAGCCCGGCTCCTCGATCATGCCGGGGAAGGTCAACCCGTCGATGGCCGAGATGCTGGCCATGGTCGCCTGGCAGGTGATCGGCCTCGACGCCGCCATCGCCGGCGCCGCGGCGTCGGCGCAGCTCGAGCTCGACGTGCTCATGCCGCTCGTCGCCTTCGACCTGTGCCACGCGCTCCAGATCCTGGCGGCGGCGGTGGAGGCCTTCGACCGGCGCTGCGCGCGCGGCCTCGAGGCGGACGCGGCGCGGGCCCGCTTCTACGCCGAGCGGACGGTGAGCCTCGCCACCGCCCTGGCGCCCCGCCTCGGCTACGCCGGCGCGGCCGAGATCGTGAAGCGCTCGGTCGCCACCGGCCGGTCGATCGAGGCGCTGGCGGTCGAGCTCGGCGGCCTCTCCCGGGCCGAGGCGCGGCGCATCCTCGATCCGCTTCGCCAGACGCGGCCGGGGCGCGCCTGAGCGTCGGGGGGGCGCCGGACCCCGTCCGGGGCGGCGCGGCGGGCGGCGGCGGGCGCGCCGGCTATGATGCACCGAGCGTGTCTTCCCGCCTCGGCGAGATCCTGGTGGCGAACGGCGCCTGCACCGAGGCCGCCGTCCGGGAGGCGCTGCAGCAGCAGGCCGTCTTCGGGGGGCGGCTCGGCACCAACCTCCTCGAGCTGGAGGCGGTCACCGAGGAGGCGCTCGCCTTCGGCCTCGAGGCGCGCCACGGCCTCCCGGCGCTCTTCGGCGAGCTGGTCCCCGATCCCCACGCCCTCGGCCTCCTCGATCGGAAGCTCGCCGACCGGTGGGACGTGGTGCCGTTCATCGTCGCCGAGCGCCGGCTGGCGCTCCTGGCGCGCGACCCGCGGGACCCGCGCATGCTCGACGAGGTGGCCTTCGCCACCGGCCGGAGCCTGCACCCCTTCGCCGTCCCCGAGTCGCGCCTCTGGCGCCTGCTCACCCGGTGGTACGGCGTGCGGCGGGAGGAGCGCGGGCTGGCGGGCGCGCACCGGGCGCCGCGGAGCCCTCCGGCCGCGCCGCCGGTCGACCTGGCGGCCGGCGATCCCGGAGACCTGATCGACGAGGCGGAGTTCGAGCAGCTCTACGGCCGCCTGGTCCGGGCGGACGGGGGCCGCGGAGCGGGCGCCGCCGCGGCGGCCCCTCCGATCGGGGAGCCGACGGGCGCCGGCGGGGAGGGGCCGGGGGAGGAGGGTCCGCCGCCGCTCACCCCGGCGGTCCTCGAGGCGCTCACCCGGGCCCCCGCCCACGCGCCGCCCATCCAGCTCCTGCCGGCGCCCGCGCGCCCCGACGAGCCGGAGCCGTCGCCGCTCGGGTTCGACGAGGCGGTCCGCTTCCTGGAGGGGATCGAGGAGCGCGGCGCGATCGCCCGGACCGTGCTCCGGTACGCCCGCTCCCGCTTCCGCCGGGCCGCCCTCTTCACCGTCCGGGGCGCCACCGCGACCGGCTGGGCGGGGCTGGGCGGGGCGCTCCACGGCGACGCCGTCCGCCAGCTCCGGATCCCGCTCGACGCGCCGGGGGTGCTCGGGACGGTTGTGCGGACCCGCGCCCACTTCCTCGGTCCGATCCCCCGCACCGAGGCGAACGTGCGGCTCCTCGCCGGCCTCGGCGGCGGCGTCCCCCGCAGCGCGCTGGCCGTCCCCATCCTCGCGCTCGGCCGGGTGGTGAACGTCTTCTGGGCCGACGGCGGCGGCGGCGCGCTGGTCGATCCGGCGGCGGTGGGGGAGCTCCTCATCCTGGCCGCCCGGATCTCCCGCGGCTACGAGGCGCTCGCGCGACGGGCGGTGTAGGATGCGCCCCTCCGATGGCCAGCACGCTCGACTTCTTCGCGATCCCCCAGGACGAGGTGGCGCTCTTCCGTCAGCTCGCGCGCCACGGCGCCACCGTCTACCCCGAGCTGGTGCCGCCCGGCTACGTCGCCCCCCGGGCGGACGAGGCGGTGGTCGCGTCGCTCGACCAGGAGGCGTACTACCTGGCGTTCGAGGCGCTGGCGCCGGTGGTCGTCCACCCGGTCAAGCGGGGGCCGGCGCGCGGGATGCTCGAGATCGAGGAGATCCCGTCCCCCGTCTTCCACTACGAGCGCTCCGTCCGGAACGAGGCCGGGGAGCTCGTCGGGGGCCGGATCTGGGCCGAGCTGCTGGTCACCGGCTCGACCGAGGACCGGCGCGGCAAGCCGCGCGCGCTCGCCCTCGCCTTCGACGACCTCCACCAGTGGTTCCGCAAGGGCTGGCGGCGGAGCGAGCCGAAGGGCTACTGGGTCGGGCCCCGGACCGGCGAGGCCTGGAAGCGCGGGGAGCTCGTCCTGCGCGAGCCGGGCCACAAGGGGCGGATCTACGGCGTCTGGCGCTGAGCCCGGGGCCGCGCCCCCGTGCCCGCGGGGCGCGCCTCGCCGATCGTCCGGCGGGCCGTCCGGCGGGTTGACGGGTGGCCGCGCCGAGGGTACACGGGACCCTTGACCGTGACCCGCGCCGCCGGATATATGGCTGCCCTCGCCGCGCTCCTCGTGGCGTCCCCGGGCGTGGTCCTGGCCGAGAAGGTGGCCGGGGTGGCGCTCCCGGACGGCGCGAGGCGCATCGGGGAGAACCGCTACCAGGTCGATCGGACGTACGAGGAGGTCCTCAGGTTCTATCGATCGATCTGTCCGCCGGCGGTCTGTCCCCGGCGGCCGGTCGCCGACCAGCCCGGCGTCCGGGCCGTCCACATCGAGAACCCGGCGGCGAGGCCGGGGAGCTGGGAAGGCGTGAACGTCTACGAGCTGAACGGAGAGACCCGTCTCTTCGTCCTGGTGAAGCAGCGATAGGAGATCTTGGGGGATCGTCTAACGGCAGGACGCCAGTCTCTGGATCTGGCTATCAAGGTTCGAATCCTTGTCCCCCAGCTTCAAAACCGTCCCGTATTTCCCTCCTCACCGTTGACTGCCGCAGCGGCGGAGGGTACAGAGAGCACGCTTCGAAGGGCCCCTTAGTCTAGCGGTCAGGACGTCGGCCTCTCACGTCGAAGACATGGGTTCAATTCCCGTAGGGGTCACACGCAGCGGCCCCCGCAACCTCGTCCGGGTTGCGGGGGCTTCGTTTTTCCGGGGCCCGCGCGCCGCGTTCGCTCAGCGCGGGAGCGGGACGCGGAGGACGCGGAGGGTGTCGGCCCTGCAGCGCACCCGCCCGCGCCAGGGGCGCGCGCCGCGCCGGTCGAGCCTCACCTCGAGCTCGTCGCCGGGCGCGCAGCTCACCGAGGCCACGATCGGCGTCTCCCCGAGGTCCCGACCGTCCACGCGGAGCGTCGCCCCCTCCGGCTCCGTGTCGACCGAGAGGCCGAAGCCCTGGAAGGGCGCGGTCACCTCGCCGTCGGCGCCGCGGCGCGCGTCGCGGGGGGCGATCAGCTCGGAGTCCCGCCAGGCCCCCTGCGCCTCCCGCAGGGCGCGCGCGGCCGCGGCGGCCCCGGCGCGCTCGTCGGCGGTGGGAGCGACCGGGCGGCGAGGCGC
>JAJXSQ010000004.1 GCA_021784495.1 Myxococcales bacterium
CGCGGCCAGCGCCGCCGCGCAGGCCCCGAGGCGGCGCTCGATCTCCAGCTCCAGCCGGTCGAGGTCGTTGCCGCTGCGGGGGTCGGCGCCGACGCAGGTCAGGATCTCGTCGAGCGGCGAGCGGGGGCGGTCGAGCGGCGCGTAGTCGATCCGCCGGGGCACCGGCTCGCCGTCCGCCCCCGGCCGGAACGCGCCAAAGAGCCCCTCCGAGCCCGGCTTCAGCTCCGCCTTGAGCGCGAGCAGCCGGCCCAGCGCCGCCCTCACCGCCGGCCGGGCGAGGTGGCGCGCCTCGACCCGCGCGCCGGTCCGGGCCGCGAGCGCCGACAGCACCGCCCGCAGGAAGGGGACGTCGGTGATCACCAGGCCGTAGAGGTGGAAGTCGGCGGTCGCCTCCTCCGCGAGCGCCGCCTCCTCCTCCGACAGCCAGGCGTGGCTCGGGCAGAGGAAGGCGTCGCAGGTGGCCACGTCGTAGGCCCCGGCGGCGCGCAGCTCGATCCCGCCGGTGACCAGGGGGTGGCCCAGGCAGCCGATACGCTCCTCGGCGGGATCGAGGTAGCCGAGGAGCGGGCAGATCCGGACCGAGGGGAAGAGCGGCGCCGGGCCGGTGGCGGCGAGCCGCGCCGCCGCCGCGCGGAAGGCGGGCAGGGCGCGCTCCACCGGGGCGAGCGCCCGCGTCCGCCGCCGCAGCTCCGCCCGGAGCGCGGCCTCGCCGTGGTCGGCGCGGTTGTAGAGCCCGCAGCAGGCGCCGCAGCTCGCCCGCCCGCGCTGGCAGAGCTGGATCACCGGGCCGGGCCCGGCGCGCGCTCAGGGACCGAGCGCGGCGCGGCAGGCGCGGCAGAGCGCCGGGGCCTTCCGGTCGACCTCCCCCGGCTCGGTCGACAGGTGCATGGCGCACCCCGGCTCGGGGCAGTGGTCGAGCCCGAGGAGGTGGCCCGCCTCGTGGACCGCCTCGACGCGGGCGCGGAGGTCCCGCCGCTGGAGATCGCCGTCGGCGAGGCGGGCGACCGAGACCACGGCGGCGCCGGCGGCGCGGTCGGCGTCGCCGAGGACCCAGGGGGCGTCGGGGACGAAGAGGTCCACGTCGGCGATCCCCAGGACGGGGGCGCCGGCCGCGCCGGCGCGGAGCGCGGCGAGCCGGCGGAGGATGGCGCTCGCGTGGTACTGGCGCCGCGCCTCGTTGAAGGCGTACTGCGGCCGCTCGAGGGAGGGGCCGCTCGCGCTGGCCAGGCCGAGCGCGTCGGCGAGGGTCCGGCCGACGTCGTGGAGGAGCCGCCGCCGGACGTCGCCCAGGGCGACGAGGAGCACCCGCGCCGGCCGCCGGTGGGCCCGGAGCTCGGCCCGCAGGTTGGCCGGCGGGCCCGCGTGAGCTGAGGCGGAAGGATTCGAACCTTCATAGACGGATCCAAAGTCCGCCGTCCTGCCGTTGGACGACGCCTCAAGGTCGAGAGGGGTCACGCTCCGTCCCGGGGCTCGCGTGGAGCCGGTGCTGGCGCTCCCCCCGGCGCGTGGATGACGGCGGGCCCCTCGCCCGCTGGATCGCTACCAGCGTAGCAGGGCGCCGGCCCAGGTGAAACCGGCGCCGAAGGCGGCGAGCGCCACCAGGTCCCCCCGGCGGAGCCCGCGCGCCTCGGCGCCCTCGGCCAGGCAGAGCGGGATGGAGGCGGCGGTCGTGTTGCCGTACCGCTGGATGTTGTTGAAGACCTGGTCGTCGCGGAGCTCGAGCGACCGCTGCACCGCCTCGGCGATCCGGAGGTTGGCCTGGTGGGGGACGAGGAGCTTCAGGTCGGCGGTCCCGTGCCCGGCGGCGGCGAGGACCTCCCGCACCACCTCCGGCATCCTCACGATCGCGTGCTTGAAGACCTTCTGCCCCTCCATGTGCGGGTAGGTGGCCCCCGACGCGATGTCCTCCACCCGCGACCGCGGCGAGTAGACCGAGCCCGGCGCGTCGGTCCAGAGATCGCGGGCGTGGCGGCCGTCGGCGTGGAGCCGCACCGCCAGGACGCCGCGGTCCGGGTCGTCGGTGGCCTCGAGGAGCGCGGCGCCGGCGCCGTCGCCGAAGATCACGGCGACGTCGCGGCCGCGGGTCGAGACGTCGAGGCCGGTCGAGTGGACCTCGGCGCCGACCAGGAGCACCCGGCGGTAGGTCCCGGTCCGGATCCAGGCGTCGGCGACCGAGAGGCCGTAGAGGAAGCCGCTGCACTGGTTCCGCACGTCGAGCGCCGGCACCCCGGGGAGGCCGAGCCGCGCGTTCAGGAAGCAGCCGTCGCCCGGGAACATGTGGTCGGGCGAGAGCGAGGCGAAGACGATCGCCTCGATGTCCCCCGGGCGCCAGCCGGCCCGGTCGAGCGCCTGCCGGGTCGCGGCCTCGGCGAGGTCGGCGGCGCCGACCCCGGGCTCCACCCAGCGCCGCTCCTGGATCCCGGTCCGCTGGGTGATCCACTCGTCGGAGGTCTCCATCAGCCGGGTGAGGTCGGCGTTGGTGACCACCCGCTCCGGCACGAAGGTCCCGATGGCGGCGATGGCGGTGCGCGGCATGGACTCCTCCTGGCGGCCCCCGGCCGCGACGGCTCAGATGTCGAGGTTCTGGACGTCGAGCGCGTGGCGCTCGATGAACTCCCGCCGCGGCTCCACCGCGTCGCCCATGAGGATCCCGAAGACCTCGTCGGCCTCGACGGTGTCGTCGACCCGGACCTGGAGGAGGGTCCGGCGGGCCGGGTCCATGGTGGTCTCCCAGAGCTGCTCGGGGTTCATCTCGCCGAGCCCCTTGTAGCGCTGGATGGTCTGCCCCTGCGCCGCGGCCCCCTTGAGCGCCTCGACCGCGGCGAAGACGTCGGCGACCTCCTGGCCGTCCTCGCCGACCTCGAGCCGGTGGGGCCCCGGGCCGATCTCGGCCAGCGCGGCGTGCAGCGCCGCCAGCTCCCCCCACTCCGGGCCGGAGAGGTAGCCGTGGTCGAGCCGGGTCTCGCGCACCGCGCCGGCGACGGTGGTCCGGAAGACGAGGGCGTCGCAGTCGTGCTCCTCGTCCCGCTCGATCCGGGCCAGGCGCACGTCGAGCTCGGGGTGGTCGCGCTGGGCCCGCCCGTAGATCCGCTCCACCTGGTCCAGCACCTGCGCGTGATCCTTGAGGAGGGCGAGGTCGAGGTCGCCGAGCTGGATCGCGGCGTTCACGATCCGTCCGTCGCGCCGCCGCTCGACGCGGCCCAGGAGGGTCCGGTAGGCGATGGCGTCGCGGGCCAGGCGGCGGAGGTCGTCGCCGGCGAGGACCAGCTCGCCGGCGACCAGGCGCGCCCGCTCGGTGCCGATCGCCAGCAGGGTCTCGTCGAGCGCCTCCTGATCCTTCAGGTAGGTCTCGCGCTTCCCCTTCTGGACGCGGAAGAGCGGCGGCTGGGCGATGTAGAGGTAGCCCCGCTCCACCAGCTCCGGCATCTGGCGGAAGAAGAAGGTGAGCAGCAGCGTCCGGATGTGGCTGCCGTCGACGTCGGCGTCGGTCATGATCACGATCTTGTGGTAGCGGACCTTGGAGACGTCGTACTCCTCCGGTCCGATCCCGGTGCCGAGCGCGGTGATCATGGTGGCGATCTCGGCCGAGCCGAGCATCTTGTCGAAGCGCGCCTTCTCGACGTTCAGGATCTTGCCGCGGAGCGGGAGGATGGCCTGGACCCGGCGGTCGCGCCCCTGCTTCGCCGAGCCGCCGGCCGAGTCCCCCTCCACGATGAAGAGCTCCGACTCCGCGGGGTCGCGCGACTGGCAGTCGGCGAGCTTCCCGGGGAGGGAGGCGCCGTCGAGCGCCCCCTTGCGCCGGACCGTGTCCCGGGCCTTGCGGGCGGCGATGCGCGCCCGGGTGGCCTCGGCGACCTTGGCGCAGATCCGCTTGGCGACCGGCGGGTTCTCGGCCAGGAAGGCGCCCAGCCGCTCGTTCAGCATGGTCTCGACCATGCTCTTCGCCTCGGTGTTCGAGAGCTTCGTCTTGGTCTGCCCCTCGAAGCTCGCGCCGGGGAGCCGGATGGAGATGACCGCGGCGAGCCCCTCGCGCATGTCGTCGCCGCTCGGCAGCTCGTCCTTCAGGTCCTTGAAGAGGCCGTTCGCCTGGCCGTAGGCGTTGATGGTGCGGGTGAGGGCCGCCTTGAAGCCGATGAGGTGGGTGCCGCCCTCGTGGTTGTGGATGTTGTTGGCGAAGGCGAAGACCTTCTCGTCGTAGCCGTCGTTCCACTGCAGCGCCACCTCGACCAGCGCCGTGCCCCGCTCGGTCGGCGCCTCCTGGCGGAGGGAGATCGGCGGCGCCAGCGCCTCGCGCGCCTTGTTGAGGAAGGCGACGAACTCCTTGATCCCGTCCCGGAAGAGGAACTGGTGGCGCTTCCCCGAGCCGCGCTCGTCCTCGACGTTGATCTCGAGCCCGGCGTTCAGGAAGGCGAGCTCGCGGAGCCGGCCGGAGAGGAGCTCGAAGCTGAACTCCGACACCTCGAAGATGGTCGGGTCGGGCCGGAAGGTCACCTTGGTGCCGCGCCGCTGGGTCTCGCCGATGGCGGTCACCTTGCCGGTCGGCGCCCCGCGCTCGTAGCGCTGCGCCCAGACCTTCCCGTCCCGGTAGACCTCCACCTTGAGCCACTCGGAGAGCGCGTTCACGCAGGTGACGCCGACGCCGTGCAGGCCTCCCGAGACCCGGTAGGCGTTCGACTCGAACTTGCCGCCGGCGTGGAGCTTGGTCATCACCACGTCGAGGGTGTCCATCCCGATCACGGTCGGGTGCGGACCGACCGGGATCCCGGAGCCGTCGTCGACGATGGTGACCGAGTTGTCGGCGTGGATGGCGACGTCGATGCGGTGACAGCGCCCGGCCATCGCCTCGTCGACCGAGTTGTCGACGACCTCGTAGACGAGGTGGTGGAGGCCGCGCTCCCCCACGTCGCCGATGTACATGTGGGGGCGCTTCCGGACGGCCTCGAGCCCCTCGAGCACCTTGATGGCGTCGGTGCCGTAGTCCTCGCTCGCCGGGGTCTCCGGGCGGGGGGTGTTCTCGGTGGTGTCCAGGGGTGACCTCGCGCGCTTCTCCGAGCTTTTCCCGGAGGTTCGCCAGCCCGAAGGTATAGCAGAGGGCGGGGCGCTCGGCAATGGCCGGAAACGGCGGCAAGATCCCTGGATGCTTCAGGAATCCAGCGCCCCGACCGCCCCGGAGACGACGGCGAGGAAGCGGGTCCCCGGACCGGCCGCCGGCTCGATCAGCCGCCGGTCGGTCGCGGTGAGGATCGCCTGGCCGGGGAGCCGCGCGACGTAGTCGAGGAGGAAGGCGTTCTTGGCCGGATCGAGCTCCGAAGAGACGTCGTCGAGGAGGAGGAGCGGCGGCCGCCCGAGCGCGGCGCGCAGGTTCTCCACCTCGGCGATCCGGAGGGAGAGGACGAGGGCCCGCTGCTGCCCCTGGCTCGCGTAGACCCGCGCCGGGCGCCCGTCCACGGCGAGGAGCAGGTCGTCGAGGTGGGGGCCGCAGGAGGTGTACCCGCGCTCGAGATCCCGGGGGAGCCGCTGCGCCAGCGCCTCGGCGAACCGCGCCTCGAGCGTCGCCTCGTCGCCGTCCGCCTCGAAGCCGCCGCTCGGGCGGTAGGAGAGCTCGGCGCGCGGGCCGCCGCCGGAGATCCCGGCGAAGGCGGCCGCGAGGTGCGGCGCCAGCTCGACCGCGACGTCCCGCCGGCGGCGGATCATCCGGGCCCCGGCCCGGGCCAGCGGCGCCCGGAAGCTCTCCTCCACCGGCCCCGGGTCCCCGCGGAGCGCGGCGTTCCGGGCGCGCAGGGCCCGCAGGTACTCGCGCGCCTCGCCGAGGACCGCCGGCCAGCGGTTCCAGGCGGCGCGATCGAGGAGGCGGCGGCGGCCGTCGGGGCCGCCCTTCACGAGCAGCAGGTCGTCGGGGGAGAAGCAGACCGCCGCCAGCCCGTCGAGGTAGGTGTCGAGCCGGTCGACCGGCTGGCCGTCGAGCGTCGCCTGGCGCCCGGCCGCGTCCAGGGTCACCCCGATCACCCGGGCGCCGCCGGGCCCGTCGACGGTCGCCTGCGCCGCGGCCCGGTCGGCGCCGAAGCGGATCAGCTCGGCGAGCCGGGTGGCGCGGAGCGGCCGGAGGGTGGTGAGGAGGTAGACCGCCTCGAGGAGGTTGGTCTTGCCCTGGCCGTTGGCGCCGAGGAGGACGGTGAGGCGCGGGCCGGGCTCGAAGGCGGCGGCGACGACGTTGCGGAAGTCCTCGAGCCGGACGGAGCGGAGGAGCACGGCGCGGCCGCCGCCGATCAGATCCGCATCGGCATGACGACGGCGGTGCTCCCGGCGTCCACCTCGGCGGCGCCGGTGACCAGCGCCGGCGAGAGATCGTCCGCCAGGTCCACCCGGACGTCGTCGCCGTGGAGGGCGGTGAGGACGTCGATGAGGTAGCGGGCGTTGAAGCCGATCTGGAGCTTGGGGCCGTCGTACTCGACCGGGACCTCCTCGCGAGCCTCGCCGAGGTCCGGGTTCTGGGAGAGGACCTCGAGGGCGCCGGGCGAGAGGTGGAGCTTCACCCCGAGCGTCTTGTCGGCGGCGAGGAGGGAGACCCGGCGCAGCGTCTCCAGGAACCGCTCGCGCCCGAGCTTCATCAGGTGGTCGCCCGGCTTGGGGATCACCTGCTGGTAGTCGGGGAACGCGCCCTCCACGAGGCGCATGGCGAGGACGACGCCGGCGGTCCGGTAGATGGCGCTGCTCTCGGCGAAGCCGAGGCGCGCCTCCGGGGGCGCGTCCTTGCCGCCGGTCGCCTCGGCGAGGAGCTTGCGGAGCTCCTGGAGCCCCTTGCGCGGGAGGATGACCCCCTTCTTGAGCGCGAAGTCGCCGGGGAGCTTCTTCTCGGAGATGGCCAGGCGGTGGCCGTCGGTGGCCACCAGGCGGAGGGCGTCCCCCCGCGGCTCGAAGAAGACGCCGTTCAGGTAGTAGCGGGTCTCGTCGGTCGAGGCGGCGAAGGCGGTGCGCTCGATCTGGTCGAGGAGGGTCGCCGGGTCGACGGGGACGAAGGCGACCCGCTCGAACTTGGGGAGGGTCGGGAAGTCGGAGGCCGGCAGGCCGACGATCTTGAACTGGGCCGACCCGCTCCGGACCTCGAGGTAGGCGTTCGAGGATCGACGGAGGGTGACCTCCTGCTCGGGGAGGGAGCGGACGATGTCGTGGAGGTGCTTGGCGGAGACGGCCAGCTCGCCGGCGGAGGCCACCTCGCAGGGGTGGACCGACGAGACCGAGACGTCGAGGTCGGTGGCGGAGAGGCGGAGCTCGCCGCCGGCGGTCGCCTCGAGGAGGACGTGGGAGAGGATCGGCATCGTCGACTTGCGCTCGACGATGCCCAGCGAGCGGCCCAGGGCGTGGGCCAGCTCGGCGGCGCCGATCTTGAGATCCATCTTGGAGTTCCCCTCTCCTTGGGAGATCACCTTCACAGCATGGGGACGATCGATGTGGAGAAGTGGTCTCGGGCGGCGGAACGACGGAGGTTTCGGGTCTGGAGAAGCTTCCGGATCAGCGCGGGACGGTCCTGTGTAGCGTGCGCTCCGGAAGTGTGTCAACGCGCGGGCACCGGCCGTCCACCCCCGGATCGGCCCCCCGTCCACGGCCGCTCCACACGCTCACGGGGCGAGCTTCTGGGTGAGGGTGGAGACCGCGGCCTGCACCTCGGGGTCGGTGGCGAGGAGCTCCTCGATCCGGTCCTTCGCCGAGATGACGGTGGTGTGGTCGCGCTTGTTGAACTTCTCGGCGATGAGCTGGAAGGTCTCCCGGGCCAGCTCGCGGCAGAGGTACATCGCCACCTGGCGGGGCAGGGCGATCTTCTGCTCCCGGGAGGCGCTGGTGAGCCGGGCGACGGTCAGGTTGTAGTGGGCGGCGACCAGCTCCTGGATCCGCTCGATGGACGGCTTGTAGCCGGGCGGTGGGATCACGTCGGCGAGGACGTCGCGGGCCAGGCGGACGGTGATCGGCTCGGCCTTGAGGGAGGCGAAGGCGGCGACGCGCATCAGGGCGCCGTGGAGCTCGCGGACGTTGGAGCGGATGTGGGTGGCGAGGAGCTGGGCGACGTCGTCGGGGAGCGCGATCCCCTCCTGCTCGGCCTTGTGCTGGACGATGGCCGAGCGCGTCTCGAACTCCGGGGCGTTGATCTGGACCCGCATCCCCCACTCGAAGCGGGAGCAGAGCCGGTCCTCGAGCCCCTTGAGCTCGCGGGGGCTCCGGTCGCTGGAGAGGACGATCTGGACGTGCTGCTCGTGCAGGTCGTTGAAGGTGTGGAAGAACTCCTCGGCGGTCCGCTCCTTGCCGGCGAGGAACTGGACGTCGTCGAGCAGGAGGGCCGAGCACTCTCGGTACTTGCGGCGGAACTCGTCCAGCGTCCCCTTGCGGAGCCCCTCGACGAACTCGTTGGTGTAGCGCTCGGAGGAGACGACGGCCACGCGGCCGCCCGGCCGGGAGGCGAGGATGGCGTTGGCCACGGCGTGGAGGAGGTGGGTCTTGCCGAGGCCGGAGTCGCCGTGGAGGAAGAGCGGGTTGTAGGACTGGCCGGGCCGGTCGGCGACGGCCTTGGCGGCGGCGAAGGCGAACTGGTTCGACTCGCCGACGACGAAGGTCTCGAAGGTGTAGCGGGAGCTCGGCCGGAGGTCCCGGGGGTCGGGGCCGGCGGGGACGAGGCGGGAGGGGGCCGGGGGCGGCGGGGCGCGGGCGGGCGGTCGGTCGTCGACGACGAAGGCGACGCGGCAGGCGGGCGGGGCGACGTTCGGGAGGAACTCGGCGAACCAGGCGCCGTAGTTGTCGTCCATGAAGTCGCGGTGGAACTTGTCGGGGGTGGCGACGTGGAGGAGGCCGTCCTCGAGGCCGGCGATCCGGAGCGGGGCGAACCACCGGTCGTAGAGCTCGGGGCGCAGGCGGGAGCGCAGGAACGCGTCCACCCTCGCCCACGTGTCATCGTGCGGCGCGGCCCCGCGCTCGCTCGCTGTGGCGTCCATGTGCGATCCCCCGGCGTGCAGCGAGCGTGCGGTGGGAAAAGGGCACGATCGCGGCGGATCGCGTCGATCCGTCGCCGTCCCTGCCCTTCGGTCGCCTGATCCGGAGCGCGGCCCGCCGCTGCTGCGTGACGCGGAAGTTATCCACGGTCGCGCCGGCGGATCAAGGGCGTCGATGAGGCGTGGGAGAGGGTCGCGGAAGGAGGGCGTTTTCGGGGCGCCCGACCGGACCTTGACAGGCGGCGTGCGATCGTGGAGGTTGCCGCGCCATGAAGCGGACCTACCAGCCGAAGAAGGTGAAGCGGAACCGGACGCACGGGTTCCTGAAGCGCATGTCCACGGCCGCGGGGCGGAACGTCCTGAAGCGGCGCCGCGCCAAGGGGCGCAAGCAGCTCACCACCTCGGCGCCGACGAAGTAGTGGGGCCGTGAAGCTGCCGCGGGCCGCGCGGATCCGGCTGCGCCGCGAGTTCCTCGGGGTGCAGGGGCGCGGTCGGCGGCTCCACGCCGGCGAGGTGCTGGTGCTGGCCGGGGAGGCGACGGCCGGCCGGGCGCGGATCGGGATCACCGTGTCGTCCAAGGTGGCCAACGCCGTGGGCCGGAACCGGGTGAAGCGCTGGATCCGGGAGGCCTTCCGGGAGCTCCAGGGCGAGCTGCCGGCCGTCGACCTGGTGGTGATCGCACGCGCGGGCGCCACGGCCATGGGGCTCGAGGGCGCCCGCCGGGCGCTGCGCGCGGCGGCGGCGGCGCGCCGGGACGGGCGAGGCGGCTGATGGCGCGCCTGCTCGTCCTCGCCGTCCGTTTCTACCAGCGGTTCATCGGACCCGGGCTGCCCCGGAGCTGTCGCTTCTACCCGAGCTGCTCCGCCTACGCGGTCGAGGCGCTGGAGCGCCACGGAGCGCTGCGCGGGAGCTGGCTCGCCGTGCGCCGGGTCGGGCGCTGCCATCCATTCCATCCCGGGGGCGTGGACCCCGTTCCCTGACGAGAGAGAGGTCTCACCGTGGGCCCTGAGAACCGCCGAATCCTGATCGCCACCGCGGTGTCGGTCGCCATCCTGGTCGGGTGGCAGCTCCTCTTTCCGCCCCACCGGGCGCCGCACGGACCGGTGCTCCACGGGGGCGGCGACGCCGCGGCGCCGGCGGCGGGGAGCGCGGCGGCGGCGCTCCCGGGCGCGGCCCCGAGCCCGGCCGCTCCGGCCCCGGCGCCGGGCGCGCCGGAGCAGCTGGTCAGCCTGCAGGGCAACGGCTTCCGCGCCGTCCTCTCCAGCCACGGGGGCGCGCTCGTCCACCTGGTGCTCGACGGGAAGAAGTTCCAGCGCGAGGTCGACGGCCGGACCGAGCAGATCGACCTGATCCAGGTGGCGCCGGGCGAGCCCTTCCCGCTCGCCCTCACCGGCTCGGCGCAGCTCGGCGGAGCGGGCGATCCGATCACCGATCCGGCGGCGCGCGCGCCGATGACGGTGGTCGCCCAGGACGCGACCAGCGTGGCCTTCGAGGGGCGGCTCGGGGCGGCGACCGTCCGCAAGACCATCCGGCTCACCGGGCGCCCCTTCGAGCTCGCGGTCGAGGTGTCCATCGCGGGGGCGCCCGCCGGGGCGACCGCCTCGCTCCTCTACCCGGGGTTCCTGCCGCCGGCGGCGGCGAAGCACGGGTTCTTCTCCGGGCCGGCGGTCGATCTCATGATCCCCGTCTGCCGCGCGGGCGACCGGACCGAGCGGTTCAAGGTGGACGGCGACGACGCGGAGAAGCAGTTCGACGGCCCGGCCGGCTGGGCGGGGCTCGATCGCCACTTCTTCGTCGAGGCGCTCTTCCCGGCGGTGCCCGGCGGGCGGTGCCTCTTCCGGAAGGGGACCGAGCGGGGGGCGGCGGCGGCGCTGCTCCAGTGGCCGATCGACCCCTCCGGCGCGGCGGCCCGCTTCACCCTCTTCGCCGGGCCGAAGGAGCTCGACACCCTCCGGGGCTACGGGCGGAGCTTCGAGACGGCGATCGACTACGGGGTGGTGACCAACTTCTTCGCCTTCTTCGCCCAGATCCTGCTCCGGGTCATGCGCTGGTTCCACGGGTTCGCCGGGAACTGGGGGGTGGCGATCATCCTCCTCACCGTCAGCGTCAAGCTCCTGCTCTATCCGCTCACCCTCAAGTCGATGAAGTCGATGAACGAGATGCGGAAGCTGCAGCCGGAGATCGAGAAGCTGAAGGAGCGGTTCGGGGCGGACAAGGAGAAGCTCAACCTGGCGGTGATGCAGCTCTACCAGCAGCACAAGGTGAACCCGCTCGGCGGCTGCCTCCCGATGGTGCTCCAGATGCCGATCTGGTTCGCCCTGTACGCGTCGCTGCAGACCTCGGTCGAGCTCTACCGCGAGCCCTTCCTCTGGATGCGGGACCTCACCCAGCACGACCCCTACTTCATCCTCCCGCTGGCGATGGGGATCACCAGCTTCGTCATGCAGCGGCTCTCGCCGCAGCCGGCCGACAGCTCGCAGGCGAAGATGATGCTGTACTTCTTCCCCGGGTTCTTCACGATCATCATGCTGATGGTCCCGTCGGGGCTCACCCTCTACATCTTCGTGAACAACCTGCTCTCCATCGTGCAGCAGCAGGCGGTGAACCGGATGGGCGGGCGAGTGGCCAGGGCCTGAGGCCGGGAGGCGCGCCGTGGAGGAGCGGAGGGAGGGCACCGCGGGGCCGGCGGGCGAGAAGGCGGCCCGGGCCCGGCGCTTCGTCGAGGAGCTGCTCCGGCGGATGGGGGCGGCCATCGCGGTCGAGGTCCGGGACGGCCCGGAGGCGATCGGCCTCGCGCTCCGGCCCGGGGCGGGGAACGCGATCGAGCCGACGCCGGCGCTCGTCGAGGCGATCCAGGCGCTCGTGAACCGGGTGGTCAACCCGGAGGGCGAGCCGCTGAAGTGGGTGAACGTCGAGGTCGGCGGGTTCGGCGAGGAGGCCGAGGCCGAGGTCCGCGCCATGGCGCTGCGGCTCGCGGCGACCGTCCGGCGGACCGGCAGGACGGTGGCCATCGGGCCGATCAGCGCGCGCGACCGGCGGCTCATCCACCTCGCCCTGCTGGAGGAGGAGGGGGTGGCCACGGAGAGCGAGGGGGAGGGGCTCTTCCGGCAGCTCCTGGTCGAGCCCTTCGCCGGGCCGAAGCGGCTGGCGGTGCGGGAGTGACGGTGGGGAAGGAGCGATCCCACGCGGAGAAGCTCTTCTCGGCGGCGGTCCTCCGCCGCTCCTTCGAGCTCCGCGCCGGCGAGTACGCGGCCGGCTTCCGGTTCGTCTACGACGGGGTCCTGCGGGATCTCGGCCTCGAGGACGTCGAGGTGCGCGAGTTCATCGCCGCGCACCGCGACGAGGTCGAGCAGGCTCTAAACCAAAAAGGGTAGCCCGAAAGGGCCGTAAGCGGCCCGCTGGCGCGGGTGGCTCCTTCGGCAACTGGTGCTGGCCGTGTGGCCGAGCCCTGCGGGGAGCCAACCTGCTCTCTCGCGCGGTGGCAGTCGGAGAGTCGGCTGGGTTCCCAGGCCCTCAGCGCGAGCGGGGCGGGCGGAGCCAGGTCGCGATCGCCCGGTCTGCGTGGGTGAGTGGCAGCTGGTGGCGAGTCACGCTGGCGAGGGTGAGGCCGCTCGCGACTCCGAGCTCGGCGAGCCGGGCGTCGTCGGCCTCGCGGCCGAGCATCGCGAGGAGGGCTCCTCCCGGCGCGACGTAGGGAGCGCCCAGCGGCACCCAGGCGGCCGGGTCGGCGACCGCGCGGCTCACCACGGCGTCGCAGCTCGGCAGGTGATCGCGCGCGGGGTCGCCGGTGGCGCGGACGGAGAGCGCCCGGAGGTCGAGCTTCAGCTCGGCGGAGATCGCCTTCACGAAGGCGATCTTCTTGCTCACCGAGTCGCAGCAGGTGACGAGCAGCTCGGGGCGGGCGCAGGCCAGGACCATCCCGGGGATCCCGGCGCCGCTCCCGATGTCGAGGAGGGTCGCGCGTCCGGCGACGGCCGGGAGCAGCAGCAGGCTGTCGAGGAAGTGCTTCTCGGCGATCTCTCGCGGATCGGTGATGGCGGTCAGGTTGATGCGCCGGTTCCAGGCGAGGAGGCGTTCGGCCAGGTGGAGGAGCCGGGCGATCGCCTCCTCGGTGAGCTGGATGCCGAGGGCCCGAGCCCCCTGGCGGAGCGGCTCCTCCACGTTCTCGGTCATGGCCCCGTGAACTTCGCCCGGCGCGGCGAGGATGTCGAGCTTCGCATCCGATCGGCGAGCTCCGCCGGGCACTGTTCCACGTGGAACAGTTCCACGTGGAACGGTGTCAGGGGGGTCTGCGAGGATGCGCTCGATCGGGCACCGCCCCCCGGAGAGTCCGGGGGAGGCTGCCCAGTGAGGCCTGAGTGAACACCTACGTCGCCGGGGAGCTGCCCCGGCCAAGCGAACTCGCGAAGATGAGCCGGATCCTGACCATCGCGAACCAGAAGGGCGGCGTCGGAAAGACGACGACCGCCGTCAACCTCGCGGCCTCCCTCGCCGCCGCCGAGCGCCGGACGCTCCTCATCGACGTCGATCCGCAGGGAAACGCCGGCTCCGCCCTCGGGATCCGCCGGGACGAGTCGAGCGCGAGCATCTACGAGGTGCTCCTCGACGGCCTGCCGCTCCGGGACGCCGTCCGCAAGACCGAGCTCAAGTTCCTCGACCTGGTGCCGGCCTCGCAGCACCTCGTTGGCGCCGAGCTCGAGCTGGCCGAGCACGAGGGGCGCGAGTTCCGGCTCAAGCGGGCCGTCGACCAGCTGGCGGACGACTACGAGTTCGTGGTGATCGACTGCCCACCCTCGCTCGGGCTGCTCACGCTCAACGGTCTCGTCGCCGCCCGCGGGGTGATGATCCCGCTTCAGTGCGAGTACTACGCGCTGGAGGGGCTCGCCGACGTCCTGAAGACGATCGAGCTGGTCCGCGCGAGCGCGAACCCGGACCTGAAGGTCGACGGGATCGTCCTCACGATGTACTCGGCCAACAACCTCTCGAACCAGGTCGCCGACGAGATCCGGAAGACCTTCGCCGACCAGGTCTTCCAGACCGTCATCCCGCGCAACGTCCGCCTCTCGGAGGCGCCGTCGCACGGCAAGCCCATCCTGCTCTACGACGTCGCCTCGAAGGGCTGCCAGAGCTACCTGGAGCTCGCCCGGGAAGTGGCGGGCCGGATCGAGGGAGGTGCGCCGTGACGATGGCCGACAAGCGCCGCCCGGCCCTCGGCCGCGGGATGGCCGCCCTCCTCTCGAACGCGGTCCCTCCGCCCGCTCCGCCGCAGGCCGCGATCCCCGCTGGGAGGGCCGTCCTCCAGCTCCCGGTCGAGGCGGTGGAGCGCAGCCCGGGGCAGCCGCGGAAGCGCTTCGACGACGCCAAGCTGGAGGAACTGGCCGCCTCGATCCGCGAGCACGGCGTGGTCGAGCCGATCCTGGTGAGGCGCGACGGAGCCCGGTACCGGATCGTCGCCGGCGAGCGCCGCTGGAGGGCCGCCCAGCGCGCCGGCCTGAGGGAGATCCCGGCCATCCTGCGGGAGGCGAGCGACCGGGAGGCCTTCGAGCTCGCGCTGGTGGAGAACCTCCAGCGGGCCGACCTGAACGCGATCGAGGAGGCCGAGGCCTACGAGGTGCTCGCCACCGACCACGGGCTCACCCAGGACGAGGTGGCGAAGCGCGTCGGCAAGGAGCGCTCGACCGTCGCCAACTCCCTGCGGCTCCTGAAGCTCCCGGCCGAGGTGCGGGACCAGGTCCGCGGCGGCCAGCTCGACATGGGCCACGCGCGGGCGCTCCTCGCGCTCGAGGCGCCGGAGACCATCCGCGCCATGGCGCAGCGAGCGATCCGGGAGGGGTTGAGCGTCCGGGCCCTCGAGGCGCTGGTGCGCGAGACGATCCGGCCGGCGAAGAAGGCCCCGCGCGAGGCGGAGAGCGCGTCGACTCGGGACCTGGTCCAGCGGATCCAGCGCCGCCTCGGCGCCAGGTGCCGGCTGAGCCAGCGGTCGCCGACGACCGGACGGCTGGAGATCGAGTACACGTCGCTCGACGAGCTCGACGGAATCCTCGAAAAGATTGGCGCCTAGAATCGGGTCCGGCGCGGAGTGGACGCACGCCCGGATCCGGTGTTACGAACCGGCCTCGTGATCTGTCCGGCGCTCGCGGGACACCAAGGAGCAGAAACATGGCCATGCTGAAGCGGGAAGACTTGCCGGTGGCCCTCGCCGGCGGCAGCGACCTCAACGCCCTGCTCGGACGCGGCTCGTCCTTCGAGGGGAAGCTCACCTTCGAGGGAACGGTCCGGATCGACGGCAACTTCACCGGCTCGATCGTCACCAACGACGTCCTGGTCATCGGCGAGGGGGCGAAGGTCGCCGCGGAGATCACCTGCGGGACCATCGTCATCCACGGCGAGGTGAGCGGAAACATCAAGGCGGCCGGCGGGGTCGAGCTCCACCACCCCGCCAGGATGCGCGGGAACATCGAGACCCCGATCCTCTCGATCGAGAAGGGGGTCATCTTCGAGGGGCAGACCAAGATGGAAGGGGTCGCGAGAGCGACGGTCACCTCCATCAGCCCGCCTGCTCTGACGCCCGCGCCGATCCGCTGAGCGTCACCCGGCGGTGTGTCCCCCCGCCCAGCCCGGTGGCCGGGTCGCGATGAAGCTGGCGACCCGACCACCGAAGCAGGAATCCGGCCTCAGTTGACCTTGACCTGGATCGGCCGCGGCTTCGCCTCGGCCCGCTTGGGCAGCGTCACGGTGAGGACGCCG
Source organism: Myxococcales bacterium (assembly GCA_021784495.1). Classification (GTDB taxonomy): domain Bacteria; phylum Myxococcota; class Myxococcia; order Myxococcales; family Anaeromyxobacteraceae; genus JADKCZ01. Next base: position 15,723 of record JAJXSQ010000004.1, read on the forward strand.
TTCTTCGAGTCGGCGCGGATCTTGTCGGCGTCGACCACCGTCGGGAGCGAGAAGGAGCGGGAGAAGGCCCCGTAGGAGAGCTCGATCCGGTGGTAGTTGTCCCGCTGGTCCTCCTTCTCGAGCTTCCGCTCCCCGCGCAGGGTCAGGAGCCCGTTCTCGAACCTGACCTCTACATCCTTCGGGTCAACCCCTGCGAGATCGAAGCGGACGGAGACCGCGTCGCCGTCCTCGAAGATGTCGCACGCGGGGGTCCAGCCGACCGACTCGCCCGACCGCATGCTGAGCCGGTCGTCGAAGGCCCGCGCCATCTCCTCCTGCAGGCGGACCAGATCCCTGAACGGATCGAACCTCGTGAGCATCGCCATGTCATTCTCCTCCATGTGAGACGCGAGCGCCGCCCCGCCCCGGCAGGGACCGCCGGATGCGCGTAAGTGCGCGGGTTCTCGCTCGAATTACGATCTCAAGGTAAGTCGGCCGGAGCGGCTGTCAAACGCGAGCTAAGCGCATGAAGTCGCGGCCAATACGTTCTTGACCGACCCGGGAGGGAAATGGTACGGAGCGCCTCCCCTTATGACCATGGGCTCAATCCCCCGCCGTTATGCCAGGGCGCTCTTCGGCCTCGCGGTCGAGAAGGCACGGGTCGACGCCTGGAGCGAGGCGCTCCAGTCCCTCTCCGCGCTCGTCGCCGGCGATCCCGATCTCCGCGATCTCTTCGAGAACCCCGCACACGCCGCTTCCATTCGCGGCGAGGCGATCCGGAAGCTCTCCGGGGCGGCCCGGCTCGAGCCGGAGCTCGAGAACTTCCTCCTCCTCCTGTCCGACCGGCGGCGCCTCGGCGCGCTCGGCGAGATCGCCGCGGCCTACCGCGAGCTGGCGGACCGGGAGCTGGGGCGGGTGCGGGCGCGCGTCACCAGCGCGGTCCCCCTCGACGACGCGGCCGCCGCCGCGATCGCCGCCCGCCTCTCGTCCGCCGCCGCCGCGAAGGTGATCGTCGAGCGGCAGGTCGATCCGGCCATCCTCGGCGGCGTCGTGGCGCAGGTCGGGAGCATCGTCTACGACGGCTCGCTCCGCGGCCAGCTCGCCACCCTTCGCCAGACCTTGAAGCACTGACCCGCCCTCTCGGACTCACCGGAGACGACTCGCAATGGAAATTCGCGCCGACGAGATCAGCCGCATCATCCGCGACCAGATCAAGGACTACGGCAAGAAGGTGGACGTCGCCGAGACCGGCACCGTCCTCTCCCAGGCGGACGGCGTGGCCCGGGTCTACGGCCTCTCCGGCGCGGCGGCCGGCGAGCTGCTCGAGTTCGCGGGCGGCACCCGCGGCCTGGTCCTGAACCTCGAGGAGGACAACGTCGGCGTGGCCATCATGGGCGCCTACGAGCACATCCGCGAGGGCGACGCCGTGAAGCGGACCGGCCGCATCGCCGAGGTGCCGGTCGGCGAGGCGCTGCTCGGCCGCGTCGTGGACGGCCTGGGCAACCCGATCGACGGCCGCGGCCCGATCGCCACCACCCAGACCCGCAAGATCGAGATCAAGGCCCCGGGCATCGTGAAGCGCAAGTCGGTGCACGAGCCGATGCAGACCGGCCTCAAGGCCATCGACGCCCTGGTCCCCATCGGCCGCGGCCAGCGCGAGCTGATCCTCGGCGACCGCCAGACCGGCAAGACGGCGGTGGCCATCGACACCATCATCAACAACAAGGGGAACTCCCTCCACTGCTTCTACGTCGCCATCGGCCAGAAGCAGTCGACGGTGGCGCGGGTCGTCGAGACCCTCAAGAAGCACGGCGCCATGGAGTACACCACGGTCATCGCCGCCAACGCCTCCGACCCGGCGCCGATGCAGTACCTCGCGCCCTACACCGGCGTGACGATGGCCGAGTACTTCCGCGACACCGGCCGCCACGCCCTGATCGTCTACGACGACCTCTCCAAGCAGGCCGTCGCCTACCGCCAGCTCTCCCTGCTGCTCCGCCGGCCGCCGGGCCGCGAGGCGTACCCGGGCGACGTCTTCTACCTCCACAGCCGCCTGCTCGAGCGCGCCGCCAAGCTCTCCGACAAGGAGGGGGGCGGGTCGCTCACCGCGCTCCCGATCATCGAGACCCAGGCGGGCGACGTGTCGGCCTACATCCCGACCAACGTCATCTCCATCACCGACGGGCAGATCTTCCTGGAGTCGAACCTCTTCTACCAGGGCGTCCGTCCGGCCATCAACGTCGGCATCTCCGTCTCCCGCGTCGGCGGCTCGGCGCAGATCAAGGCGATGAAGCAGGTCGCCGGGTCGCTCAAGCTCGAGCTCGCCCAGTACCGCGAGCTGGCCGCCTTCGCCCAGTTCGGCTCCGACCTCGACAAGGCGACCCAGGAGACCCTGGCCCGCGGCGCCCGCCTGGTCGAGCTCCTCAAGCAGGCCCAGTACGAGCCGATGACCGTCGCCCAGCAGGTCATCCAGATCTACGCCGCCACCATGAAGGACGAGGCGGGGCAGGGCTGGATCCGGGCGGTGCCGGTCGATCAGGTCGGCCGGTACATGAAGGAGCTCCTGGTCTTCCTCGACGGCCGGCACCCGGAGATCGCGCGCCGGATCGGGGAGAAGAAGCAGCTCGACGACGAGGGGAAGAAGGCCCTCGACGCCGCCCTGAAGGAGTTCGGCGGGATCTTCCAGGCCGCCTGAGCGGCGCCGCCCCCCCGACGCGAGGCCGCACGTGCCCTCCCTGCGCGACATCCGCAACCGGATCACCTCGGTCAAGAGCACGAGGCAGATCACCAAGGCCATGAAGATGGTGGCCGCGGCGAAGCTGCGCCGCGCCCAGGACGCCATCCTCAAGACCCGCCCCTACGCCCAGCTCCTCGACCGGACGCTGCAGCGGGTCGCGGCGCGCGCCGCCGCCGAGGGGGCGGTCTCCCACCCCCTCCTCGCCCCCCGCGAGGTGCGGACCGCCGAGGTGGTGGTGATCACCAGCGACCGGGGGCTGGCCGGCGGCTTCAACTCCAACGTCATCCGGCGCACCCAGCGCTTCCTCACCGAGGACGGCGGGCGCTTCGAGCGGGTCGAGCTCGCCACCATCGGCCGCAAGGCCAAGGACTTCCTCCGCGCCCGCAAGCTCGACGTCCGCAAGGACTTCACCGGCGTCCACCAGGGGCTCACCTTCGCCCGGGCCGAGGCGATCGCCGTCGAGTACACCGAGCGCTACCTCGCCGGCGAGGTGGACGCGGTCTACCTGGCGTACAACGAGTTCCGGAGCGCGATCGCCCAGACCCCGGTCGTGGTCCCGCTCCTGCCCATCCCGGTCCCCGAGGCCGGCGCCGGGGCGGTCGCCGCGGTGGACTTCCTCTACGAGCCCTCCCGCGAGGCGCTCCTCGCCGACCTCCTCCCGCGCCACGTCGCCATGCAGGTCTGGCGGGCGCTCCTCGAGTCGGCCGCCTCGGAGCATGGCGCGCGGATGAGCGCCATGGAGTCGGCCACCAAGAACGCCGAGGAGATGATCTCGGCCCTCACCCTCCAGTACAACCGGGCGCGCCAGGCCTACGTCACCAAGGAGCTCATGGAGATCGTGAGCGGCGCCGAGGCGCTCAAGTAGCCACGGAAAGGAACGCATGGCCACCGCGACGAACGTTCAGAACGGCACGATCACCCAGGTCATCGGCCCCGTGGTCGACGTCGAGTTCCCCCCGGGCGGGCTCCCGGAGATCTACACCGCCTGCACCATCACCAACCCCGGCATCGACCCGCGCCCGGACAACCTGACGGTCGAGGTCGCCCAGCACCTCGGCGAGAACACCGTCCGCTGCATCGCCATGGACTCCACCGAGGGGCTCGTCCGCGGCATGGCGGTCCGGAACACCGGCACCAACATCTCCATGCCGGTGGGCACCGCCGTCCTGGGGCGCATCCTGAACGTGGTCGGCGAGCCGGTCGACGAGCGGGGGCCGGTCGCCGCCACCCGGAAGCTGCCCATCCACCGGCCGCCGCCGTCGCTGGTGGAGCAGAACCCGAAGGTCGAGGCCTTCGAGACCGGCATCAAGGTCATCGACCTCCTCGCCCCCTACCTCCGCGGCGGCAAGATCGGCCTCTTCGGCGGCGCCGGCGTGGGCAAGACGGTGCTCCTCATGGAGCTCGTCAACAACGTCGCCAAGGAGCGCGGCGGGTTCTCGGTCTTCGCCGGCGTGGGCGAGCGGACCCGCGAGGGGAACGACCTCTACCACGAGATGATCGAGTCGGGCGTCATCAACAACGACGACCTCGAGAAGAGCCAGTGCGTGCTGGTGTACGGGCAGATGAACGAGCCGCCCGGCGCCCGCGCCCGCGTCGCCCTCTCGGCCCTCGCCATCGCGGAGTACTTCCGCGACGAGGAGAACCGGGACATGCTCCTCTTCATCGACAACATCTTCCGCTTCACCCAGGCCGGCTCGGAGGTCTCGGCGCTCCTCGGCCGCATCCCCTCCGCCGTCGGCTACCAGCCGACCCTCTCCACCGAGATGGGCGAGCTGCAGGAGCGGATCACCTCCACGCAGAAGGGCGCCATCACCTCGGTGCAGGCCATCTACGTCCCGGCCGACGACCTGACCGACCCGGCGCCGGCGACCGCCTTCGCCCACCTCGACGCCACCACCGTCCTCAACCGGAAGCTGACCGAGATCGGCATCTACCCGGCCGTCGATCCGCTCGACTCGACCTCCCGCATCCTCGACCCGCTGGTCGTCGGCGAGGAGCACTACCGGGTCGCCCGCGCCGTCCAGGAGACCCTCCAGCGGTACAAGGACCTCCAGGACATCATCGCCATCCTCGGGATGGACGAGCTCTCCGAGGACGACAAGCTCACCGTGGCGCGCGCCCGCAAGGTCCAGCGCTTCCTCTCCCAGCCCTTCACCGTCGCCCAGCAGTTCACCGGCAACCCCGGCAAGTACGTGAAGCTCCCCGACACCATCCGCGGCTTCAAGGAGATCGTCGAGGGCAAGCACGACGACCTCCCGGAGCAGGCGTTCTACATGGTCGGCGGCATCGAGGAGGCGGTCGAGAAGGCGAAGAAGATCGCCGCGGGGTGACCGATGGCCCTCTCCCTCGAAATCGTCACGCCGGAGCGGCGCGTCCTCTCGGTCGCCTGCGACGAGGTGCGGGCCCCCGGCGCCCAGGGGGGCTTCGGCGTCCGCCCGGGGCACACCGCGTTCATGAGCACCCTCGACCCGGGGCGGCTCACCTACGTCGAGGGCGGGCGCGAGCATCACCTCGCGGTCGGCGGCGGCTTCCTCCAGGTGGCCGACGACAAGGTGGTCGTGCTCGCCGACACCGCCGAGGCGGCGGGGGACATCGACGTCGCCCGCGCGCGCAAGGCCCTCGAGGAGTCGCGGACCCGGCTCCTCCGGCTCGCCGAGGACGACGCGCAGTACGCCGTCGACGTCGCCCGCGTCCGGCGCGCCGCCGCCCGCCTCCACGTCGCCGGGCAGTAGGCGCCGCCCGGCGCGGCGGCGCTCAGTCCCCCGGGGGCGCGCCGGCCCGCGCCGCGGAGCGGCGCGGCAGCCGGATCCGGAAGAGCGCGCCGCCGCCGCACGGCGACTCGACGTGGATGTCCCCGCCGAGGCCGTGGACGATGCCGTAGGCGATCGACAGGCCGAGGCCGGTGCCGCGCCCCTCGCCCCGGGTCCCGAAGAACGGGTCGAAGACCCGCGGCAGGATCTCGGGGGCGATCCCGGGCCCGTCGTCGGCGATCGAGATCTCGATCCCGACGTTGAGCTGCCGGATCGCCGCCCGGATCTCGCCGTTGGGCCCGGCCGCCTGCACCGCGTTCTCCAGCACCGGCAGGAGCCCCTGGACGACCAGCTTCCCGACCGAGCCGATCGGCGGCCCGGGCTCCACCGCCAGCGAGAAGCGCGGCACGGCGGCGAAGCGGGCGCGCGCCAGGGTGAAGGCGGTGCGGACCGCCTCGGCGGGGTCGACCAGCTCGTCGGCCGGCGCGTCGGGCGAGGAGATCACCCGGAGGTCGGCGGCGATCCGCTCCAGCCGCCGGCTCCCATCGGCCAGATCGCCGGCGAGCACCCGGAGCTCCGCGAGCGCCGCGCCCAGGGCGGCGGTCGCGCCCTCGCGGACGAACCCCTCGGCCTCCTCGACGGTCGCGGCGATCGCCGCCGCCCCGGCCTTGACGACCGAGAGCGGGTTGTTGATCTCGTGCGCGAGGCCGGCGGCCAGCGTCCCGACGCTCGCCAGCCGGCCGGTGCGGACCAGCTCGGCCTGCGTGTCCCGGAGGGCCGCGTTGACCTCCTCGAGCTCCCGGGAGCGCGCCTCGAGCGCCCGCATCGCCCAGCGGAGCCGGAGGAGCGACGCCACCCGGGCGCGGAGGGCCCGGGGATCGAGCGGCAGGAGGAGGGCGTCGTCGGCGCCGGCCTCGAGCCCCTCGGCGCGCCCCGAGACCGACGCCTCTTGCGCGAGGAGGACGAAGGGGGTGCCGGCGAGCGCCGGCGCCGCCCGCACCCGCCGGCACAGCTCGGCCCCGGGGAGATCCGGGAGCTCCTCGCCGGCCAGGAACAGGTCCGGGGGGCGGTCGCCGGAGAAGGCCAGCGCCTCCGCGGCGGTGGCGGCGAGGTGGACCCGGTGATCGGGCTCGAGGATCTCCCGGATCCGGTCGCGCAGCGCCGGCGCCGCCGCGCAGACCAGGACCAGGGGGCGGGGTTCGCGCGCAGAGGCCATTTGAGGGGCGATCGCGGTTTCACGCTCCGCCCGTGCGGACCGTACGCGTCCGGGAGGGCGGTGCGCAAGGGACGGTCGGGGGAGGGTCGCCGCGCCGGGGCCGAGGCCCTGGAATCTCCAGCGCTTTTCGGGTAGAAGAGAGGCTCCGGATCGGGCCTCCGCCCGCCGCCGCGTCCCCCTCTCCCGACCATCGCGATGCCCGACGACACCCTGCCGCCTCCGCCGCCCGCGCCCGCGCCGCCGCCCCCGCCGGCGGCCGAGCCGCACCGCTCCCAGGTCGCCATCGAGGACGAGATGCGGCGCTCGTACCTCGACTACTCGATGTCGGTCATCATCGGGCGCGCGCTCCCCGACGTCCGCGACGGCCTGAAGCCGGTCCACCGGCGCATCCTCTACGCGATGCACACCGAGGGGCTCCACCACTCGAAGCGCTACTCCAAGTGCGCCGGCGTGGTCGGCGAGGTGCTGAAGAAGTACCACCCGCACGGCGACGCCGCGGTCTACGACGCCCTGGTCCGCCTCGCCCAGGAGTGGAACCTCCGGTACCCGCTCATCGACGGGCAGGGGAACTTCGGCTCGGTCGACGGGGACCCGGCCGCCGCCTACCGGTACACCGAGTCGCGGCTGGAGAAGCTCGCCGACTGGCTCCTCGCCGACATCGACGCGGAGACCGTCGAGTGGGGCCCGAACTTCGACGACTCCACCGTCGAGCCGCTGGTCCTGCCGACCCGCTTCCCGAACCTCCTGGTGAACGGCTCGTCGGGCATCGCGGTCGGGATGGCGACCAACATCCCGCCCCACGCGATGACCGAGGTGATCGACGCCGCCGTCCACCTCATCCACGAGCCGAAGGCGACGGTCGCCGACCTGATGCGCTTCATCCCCGGCCCGGACTTCCCCACCGCCGGGATCATCCTGGGGCGCGACGGGATCCGGAAGGCCTACACCGAGGGGCGCGGCACCATCCAGGTCCGGGCCCGGGCGGCGGTGGAGGTCCACCCGCGGACCGAGCGCGAGGCGATCGTCGTCACCGAGATCCCCTACCAGGTGAACAAGGCGAAGCTGGTGGAGCACATCGCCGAGTTGGTGCGCGAGAAGCGGCTGGAGGGGATCAGCGACCTGCGCGACGAGTCCTCGCGCGAGGGGATGCGGATCGTCATCGAGCTGAAGCGCGACGCCATCGCCCAGGTGGTCCTCAACAACCTCTACGCGCACACCGCGATGCAGACCGGCTTCGGGGTGACGCTGCTGGCCATCGACGGCGGGCAGCCGCGGATCCTGAACCTCCGCGAGCTCCTGGATCGCTTCGTCGCCCACCGGCGGGATGTGGTCACCCGGCGGACGCGCCACGAGCTGCGCCAGGCGCGCGCGCGCGAGCACATCCTGCTCGGGCTCCAGATCGCCCTCGACCACCTCGACGAGATCATCGCGCTGATCCGCGCCGCCGGGGATCGCGAGGCGGCGCGCGAGGGGCTGGTGAGCCGCTTCGGCCTCTCCGACCTGCAGGCGAAGGCCATCCTGGAGATGCAGCTCCAGCGGCTCACCGGGCTGGAGCGCCAGAAGATCGCCACCGAGCTGGCGGAGGTGCAGGGGCTCATCGTCCGCCTCAAGGAGATCCTGGCGAGCGAGCAGGTGCTCCTGGAGGTGGTGGTCGGCGAGCTCCGCGAGGTCCGGCAGCTCTTCGGCGACGAGCGGCGGACCGAGATCCAGGGCGAGGCCGCCGACCTGGCGACCGAGGACCTGATCGCCGAGGAGGAGATGGTGGTCACCGTCTCCCACCTGGGCTACGTGAAGCGCAACCCGGTGAGCCTCTACCGGGCCCAGCGGCGCGGCGGGCGCGGGCGGACCGGCGCCGCCACCCGCGAGGAGGACTTCCTCGAGAGCCTCTTCGTCGCCTCCACCCACAGCTACCTGCTGGTCTTCTCCGATCAGGGGAAGGTCTACTGGCTCAAGGTCCACGAGGTGCCGCAGGCCGGGCGCGCCGCCCGGGGGAAGCCCATCGTCAACCTCGTCCAGCTCGCCCCGGGCGAGAAGGTGGCGGCCATCCTGCCGGTGCGCCGCCTCCCCGAGCCGGCCGGCGGCGAGGAGCCCGAGGCGGCGGCCCCGGCCGCGCCGGCCATCGGCGGCGCGGCGCCGGAGCCGGCGGAGGAGCGGGGGAGCGGGCAGTACGTCTTCATGGCCACCCGGCGCGGCCTGGTGAAGAAGACCCGCCTCGACCAGTTCGCCCGGCCGCGGGCCGCCGGGATCATCGCCCTGGGGATCGAGGAGGGGGACGAGCTCATCTCCGCCCGCCTGGTCGACGCCGGCGAGCACCTCCTCCTCTCCACGGCGCAGGGGATGGCGATCCGCTTCGAGGAGGCGGACGCCCGGGCCATGGGGCGGACCGCCTACGGCGTGAAGGGGATCACCCTCGATCCGGGGGACGAGGTGGTGAGCGCCGAGGTCCTCCCGGGCCCGGCGGCCGCGGGCCCGGCCCCGGCCATCCTCACCATCACCCGGAACGGCTACGGGAAGCGCACCGAGCTCTCCGAGTACCGGCTCCAGAGCCGGGGGGGCAAGGGGCTCATCACCATCAAGACCACCGAGCGGAACGGGCCGGTGGTCGCCGCCGCGCGGGTCCTCGACGCCGAGGAGGTGATGCTGATCACCAACCACGGCATGCTCATCCGGATGGCGGCCTCGGGGATCAGCGTCATCGGCCGGAACACGCAGGGAGTGCGGCTCATCGCGCTGGAGTCGAAGGAGGAGTCGGTGGTGGGGGTGGCGCGCGTCGCCGAGACGAGCGCCGAGGCCTCGGCCGCGGGCGTGGGCGAGCCGCCCGTCGACGGCGCCGACGGCGAGGAGGAGCCGGGAGGCGGGGGCGGGGAGGCGCCGCGGTGAGCGGTCGCCGGACGGTGGGCGCGCTCGCCGCGCTCGCCCTCGCCGCGCTCGCCGGCTGCGGCTCCGCCGCCGCGCGCCTCGACGCCGCCAACGCGCTCCGCCTCCGCGGGGATCCGCGGGGCGCGCTGGCCGCCTACCAGGAGCTCCTCGCCGGCCTCGGTGAGGGGGCGCTGTCGCCGTCCGACGCCGCCGTCCGGTTGCGCGCGCTCTCCGCCGCCGGCGACGTCGCCTACCTCGAGCTCGGCGACTACGGCGGCGCGATCGCCTACTACCGCCGGATCATCTCGCTCGCCCCCGGCAGCGCCCCGGCGCTCGGCGCCCGCACCCTCATCGGCGACATCTTCCGCGACCGGCTCGGCGATCGGGTCGCGGCCATCGCCCAGTACGCCGACGTCGCCGGGAGCGACTCGCCGCTGGCGCCGCGCTCCCAGCTCGAGGTGGCCCGCCAGTACCTCGAGCTCGGCAACCGGGAGCAGGCGCGGATCGAG